>JBGUED010000074.1:0-8580 GCA_041821525.1 Candidatus Aminicenantaceae bacterium
GTACAAACATTTAAGAGAAAGCAGCCATGAGTTCGGCCTCGGCAACCAGGGTATCATTAACCATTGCCTTACCTGACATCTTCCATATCTTACCCTTTTGTTTCAGTACTTCCATTTCAAAGATCAACTGGTCACCCGGGACCACAGGCTTGCGGAACTTTGCATTATTGATCTTACTCAAGAACACCAGCTTTTCCTCAGGTTCCTCGATCGAATGGAACAGGAGAACTCCTCCCGCTTGCGCCATCGCCTCGATGATCAGCACGCCGGGCATGATCTTATGCTGCGGGAAATGCCCTTGAAAGAAAGGCTCATTACAGGTCACATTCTTCAGGGCCACGATGGTCGTGCCCGGATCGATCTCCAGAACGCGGTCGACGAGCAGGAAGGGGTAGCGATGGGGAAGCATCCCCATGATCTTTTCTATGTCAAAGACAGGAGTGTTACTTTTTTGTGGGGACTTTTGAGGCATCATATCTTAGGATGACGTCCGGTGTGATATCCACAGTGGGGCTGAAATAGATCGCCCCACTCTTGCCCAGATCAAAAATGACATCAAGGCCATTTTCTTTACCCATCTGTTCGATGATGGGGAGCAATTCATTCTGGATCCGCTGGAACAGGCGGTCGGCCAGCTCGTTCATCTCCCGGCCGGCGTCCTCATAGAATCGATTTCTCTCGGTCTGTTTCCGCTGCAGGTCCGCGGTCAGATTACGGAGAGCTTCGGGAGTGAGGGTGAGTCTCTGCGTGTTGAGCCTGGTCTGGAGGTCCTGGATCTCCGCGTCTCTGCGGGTGAGTTCGGCCTGATTCCTCTTGTCTTTGTCCTGCAGTTGGGCCAGCACTCGCTTGCCTTCCGCCGACGTTTCCAGCACCTCTTGAGAGTTTACCACGCCTATTTTGATGATCTGCTGGGCCAGACCACTGGAAGCCAGGACTGCGATCATCAGTGCCATTATGATGAGCTTGGTTGTGCTTCGGTTCATCTCATTCCTCCTTGAATCGTGAAATACCTTCCAGGCGCTTAAAACGTAGTTCCGATGGCGAACCTGAAGTTATAGTTCGAGTCTCCTCGATAGATCAAGCGGTTATTATACGCAAAAATCAAACGAAAGGGAACTCTTAATGCAGGAACAAAAATCCGTATCTCAATGCCCGCGGAAGTGTACAAATCGTCGAGCCTGAAATCCTGGAACCGGGCGATGGCGTTGCCGGCGTCAAAGAACAGGATCGTGTACAAGGGCCCGCTCAAGGGGATGATGTACTCGGCATTTACCACCAGAGATTTGGCTCC
Source organism: Candidatus Aminicenantaceae bacterium (assembly GCA_041821525.1). GTDB lineage: Bacteria > Acidobacteriota > Aminicenantia > Aminicenantales > Aminicenantaceae > JAUXEH01. The sequence continues at coordinate 1,292 of JBGUED010000074.1, forward strand.
GCCGACATTGACGCCGTCCGAGTCACGGGGCCCGATGGTATAGATTTCATAGCCGCGGATCGACCGCTCCCCTCCCAGGAAGAAGCGTTCCCAGAATGGAACCTCCTGTACGCCGCTGTCCATGGGTTTGATGAAGGAGTACTCCGCATGCAGCCCGATAGACTGGCGGCCGATGGTGCGGAAGTAGCGCGATATCTCGAACCGGGGCTTGATCATGGACACGTCCCCACCCAGGATGCCGCCGGAAAACTTGACCGCGGCCAGGTAGAGCCCACCGCTGCTGGGAGTCAGGGGACTGTCCACCGTGTTCCGGTAGATGGAGGGAGTGATGGAGCTGATGTTGTACTTTCCGTATGAGTAATACGGGTTGCCGTAGTAACCCGACGATCCGGAGCCATAAGGATTAGAGTACGGGTTGTAGTACGGATCTCCTCCGCTACCATCATACTCGGTTACGTTGAGGTTCTCATAGCTGTATACCAGGCTGCCGCGCACATAGCCTCTGATGCGGCCTCCGAAATTCACGCTCACGCCGCGGCTGCGGCGATTGAACAAGCCAACGTAGGTCATGGACTGGTCGTGGACCCGGAAACCCAGGTTGATGGGCAGGTCGAATAGGTAGGGCTCGGTGAACCCGAAGGAGTAGTTCTTGATGAGCTTTCCATACTGGATAGCCGCTTCCAGTTTCTCTCCTGCGCCCAGGAAATTGACGGTCGAATAGCTGACTGAAACAAACGTGCCCTGATAACCGCTGTACCCGGCGGAGAACTGGATATTGTTCCGCTGCAGCTCGGTGAGGTTGATGTCCACATCCAGCTGGGTAGGATCTTCAGGATTGGGCCGGATATCTGGATCGCCCTGGAGCTCCACCAGGCCGAGCTGGTTCAAGCGCAGAAGGCTGTCCTTAAACATGGCAAAGCTGAAGCGATCTCCCTCTCGCATACCCATCTCGCGGCGGATCACCTTGTCTTTGGTAAAGGTATTGCCTTTGAACTCCAGCCGGTTGAGGTAGGCCACTTCTCCCTCGAACACCTGAAAGGCGAGGTTGACCTGCTTGTGCTTGGGATCAAGTTTTTCGATAGGTCGGGCCTGGGCATAGATGTACCCCCAGTCGCGGTATGTTTCTTCGATCTTTTCCTGGGCCTCCTCACGCGCGCCGGAGCGGTAGACATCGCCTTCCTTGAACTTGATAAAGGAGCGCAAGTATTTAGCAGTGAAGAACTGGTTGCCTTCGATGACCACCTCTCCCACGGTATAGCGGTAGCCGGCGTCTACAGGGACGATGATCCGCTTCATGGGCTGTTTTCTCAGGAAGATCGAGGTCTTTTCCATATCCTCGAAACGGGGTTCACCGATGGTGGCCTCCATATAACCATATTCCTGGAACTTGGCCTTCAGGCTGGCCAGGTCATCAGCGACGGCGTTCATCTTGAACGAGTCCTTTCCCGTGACCCAGGGGATGATCCCGTGCTTCTTGTTCGCTGAAAAGGCCGACATCAGGGTGGCATAGGAGAGCTTGGGATTCCCTTCGAATGTGATCGCTCCCACACGGACCTTGGGGCCCTCGTCGATCTCGAAGACCACATCCATCTCATTCTGATTCCGGGAGTTTGCCACTACCTCGACTTTGCTGGCGGGCAGGCCCTTCTCCACCAGGAGTTCCTTGATCACCTCCTCGGCACGGCGGATCTTGTGCTGGCTGTAATAGGAATAAGGCAGCATATATGCATCCTTCTCCTTCAGCCTGCTGACAATATCCTTCTCCTTGACCTTCTTGCCGGCCTTGAAGGTGATCTCTTTGATGATGGGATTCTCCTCCACAATGATGAGGACGACCTTGCCATGCTGTCCGTCCGACTCCTCAATGCTGATATCGGCAAAGAATCCGGTCGCCCACAGGACCTTAAAATCCTTACGGAACAGGTCCTGGCTGTAATAATCACCGGGTCGGGATGAGAGGTAATACTGGATGGTCTCCTTGGTTACCCGCTGGTTGCCCGTGATTTCTATTTTTTCGATCACCTCCTGCCCGAAGACCAGAAGGGGCATGAGGCACAAGATCAGACACAGAACGATCCTTTTCATAGCAATTCCCTTATACCATATTCCCCGGCAAAAATAAAGACGGCCTCCCCAGGAGCGCTGACACGGCCGCGGTGTAATCCACTGATAACAATAGATTAAAATCATCTTCAGGGAGAACATATCGGCTCACGTTACTATAACTGAGGTATGGGGTAAAAAGTTTCACCTGTGTATCAAGGGTGCAGCCGGTCAGATCCTGACCAGCCGTCCGGATTCCATCAGATAGGCATGCTGACAAAACTCCGCCACTTTCTCGTTGTGTGTAACTATGACGGATGACAGGCCCTTCTTGTGGTGGAGATCCTGGATGAGCTCCAGGATCCTCTTTCCTGTGCGCCAGTCCAGGTTGCCAGTCGGTTCATCGGCCAGGAGCAGCGCCGGTTCGCTGACCAGGGCCCGTGCAATGGCGATCCGCTGCTGTTCTCCGCCGGAAAGCTGCCCGGGTCTGAGCAACTCCTTGTCGCTGAGCGAGACTTCCGCCAGCATGCGGAGCGCCTTCTCCTGTGCCTCGCGGCGCTTGACACCCCGGATCAGGAGCGGAAAGCTGATGTTCTCGACCGAGTTGAATTCCGGGAGGAGATGATAGAACTGAAAAATGAAAGCGATCTTCCGGTTTCGGATCTCGGCTTTCTCGGGCTCGGTCTTGCGGGAGATGTCCTCGCCGTCCAGGAGGATCCGGCCCTGCGAGGGCGAATCCAACAGGCCCAGCAGGTTTAGGAGGGTGGTCTTCCCCACTCCGGACACTCCCATGACCGCTACCAACTCACCCTTCTGCAGCTGGAAGCTCAGGCCATCGAAAATGCGAAGGGTTCCCTTGGGGAGAGGATAATCCTTGCCCAGGTTTTCGATTTGGAGGATCGTCTCTGAATTATTCATATTTCAAGGCATTCACAGGATCAACTCTTGCCGCCCGGTGGGAGGGAAACAGCGTGGATAAAAAGCTGATCAGCAGGGCCACACCGACGATGGCCAGGAGATCCAGCACTTTGATGCGAAACGGGACAAAGGCGATCATGTAGATGTCCACAGGAAGCTTGATCAGCTCGAAGGTGTTGGCCAGGAAACACCAGAACAGTCCCAACGCTGTCCCGATGATCGTGCCGAAGACACCGATCATCGAACCCTGCAAGAAAAAGATCCGCATAATGCTTCGTGAAGAGGCCCCCATGGCCTTGAGCACGCCGATGTCGCGAGTCTTTTCCATTACCATGAGGATCAGGGTGGCGATGATATTCAGCGCCGCCACGATCACGATCAGCGTTATGGTGAAGAACATAAGACGCTTCTCCAGCTTCAGGGCGGAAAAAAGCGATTCGTTCATCTCCATCCAGGTCATGGCATGGGTCTCTTCCGGCAGAAACTCCCGGATCCGGTCCCGGATCTTGGGCGCATCGAAGATCTGGTCGATCCGGATTTGGATGAGGTTGATTTTATCTCCCAAGCCAAAGATCCTCTGCCCGGCATCCAACCAGACCAACGCCGTGGTGGAATCCCACTCATACAGACCGGTCGCATAAATCCCCGTCACCTTCATGCGGGTGAATTTGGGCGACATTCCCAGGGGGGACAACCGGTTGGAGGGTGAGATCACCGTGACCACGTCCCCGACACCGGCCCCCACACTGAAGGCGAGGTCCCGGCCCAGGAGGATGCCCTCCCTCCTGGCACCTCTCTCCGGCAGCTCTCCCCGCTCAAGCTCCCGCAACCAGCTCGACTGGGAGAGTTCCTGTTCAAAATCCATGGCGCGCAGCAGGCCGCCGCCCTGGCTCTGATAAGGGCCGATGATCATCACGGAATCATACACCACGGGTGTCGCGGAGATCACGCCATCCATCCGAGCTACGCGGTCAGCGAGAGATTTGTAGTCCTCCAGTCCGTCTCCGGACCAGTCGCGGATCATGACATGCGCGGTCGAACCCAGGATCTTTTCCTGCACGTCGTCCTGGAAACCGGTGATGAGGGCGATGGCGATGATCAACGCCATGACACCGATAGTGATCCCCAGGGTGGAGATGGATGTGATCACGGAGATGAAAGCCTGCTTGCGCCTGGCAGTCAGGTAGCGGCGGGCGATGAACCATTCGTACGACATCGTTTCTACAGCCTAATTTTTCCCGCTTATCCCGTCAAGCTAATTCAGGTTTTCGGCCTCAGGAGCGGGAATAAGATGACCTCCCTGATGGACTTCCGGTCCGCGAACAGCATGACCAACCGGTCGATCCCTATGCCTTCTCCCCCCGTAGGCGGCAGCCCGTACTCCAGGACGTTGATGTAATCCTCGTCGATCACATGGGACTCTTCATCGCCCTTTTTCCTGGCTTCCGCCTGCTGTTCGAAGCGCTTCCGCTGCTCGTCCGGATCAGAGAGCTCACTGAAGGCGTTGGCGATCTCCATGCCGGCGACCATGAGTTCGAAGCGCTGGGCCTCGTCCGGGTTATCCGGCGACGCCTTGGCCAAGGGGGAGATCTCTTTGGGAGGATTCATGACAAAAGTGGGCTGGACCAGATGCGGCTTCACGTGTTTATCGAAGATAACATCCAGGGCCTTTCCGTAGGTCGGTGCTGCCCCTTCCCCGGCCAGGGTTACGGCCAGCTCGATGATGCTGTCCCGGTTGTCGAATCGGGAAGGCGCCAGACCGCTGTATTCGGACAGGGCCTCCATGAACTTGATCTTTTTCCACGGCCGCTTGAGGGAGATGGTATGCTCCCCGTAGGTCAGCTGGTCGGTCCCCAGCAGCTCGACCGCCAGGTCATGGATCAGCTCCTCGGTCATCTCCATCATATCGTTGTAATCGGCATAGGCCTCATAGAACTCCAGCATGGTGAATTCCGGATTGTGTTCGGTCGAGATCCCTTCGTTCCGGAAGTTGCGGTTGATCTCATAGACTTTATTCATGCCCCCTACGGTCAGGCGTTTGAGGTAGAGCTCCGGGGCAATCCTCAGGAAGAGCTCCATTCCCAGGGCATTGTGAAAAGTCTGGAAGGGTTTGGCCAGCGCCCCGCCCGGGATCGCGTGCATCATGGGGGTTTCCACCTCGATATATCCGCGGCCGTTGAAGTATTCCCGGATCCCGGCTATGATCCGGCTCCTCAGGCGAAAAATCCGGGCCGTATCCGGGTTGACGATCAGGTCGAGGTGTCTTTTGCGGAACCGCAGCTCCACATCCTGCAGGCCGTGCCACTTCTCGGGAAGGGGATGGAGGCATTTGGCCAGGAAAATCCAGTCCTGCGCCAGGATGGTCAGCTCCCCTGTCCTGGTTTTGAAGAGATCGCCCTCCACCGCAACCATGTCCCCTATATCGATGGAGGAAAAAAGCTCGTATTTGCTCTGGCCGATCTTATCCGCCCTGAGGTAGGCCTGCAGCTTGGTCTCGCTGTCCTTGATGTGGAAAAACATAGCCCGGCCCATTTTGCGTATCGAAACAATGCGGCCGGGTATAACCACGTGGATGCCTGCGGCCTCCAGGTCCTCCCCACTGCTCTCGGAATACGCGGAGACGATCTCCTGGATGGAATGGGTCACAGCGATCTTGTGCGGAAAGAGATCGACCCCGGCTTCCGCCAGACTCCTCATCTTCTCCCTGCGCACAATCTCCTGTTCGCCCAGGTCTCCGCTCTTGTGCTCTGTTTTTTTTTCACTCACGGTCTTCTTCCTTCAACGCTTTCAAGATCTCATCGGACCTGCGCTGCACTGCATCCAGTATCCCGTTGACGAAGGTTGCGGATTGTTCTCCGCTGAATTTTTTAGCGATCTCAATGGCCTCGTTGATGACGATCCCCGGCGCCAGTTTCTCACCCCAGAAAAGCTCGTAGGTGGCGATGCGAAGGATGTTGCGGTCCACCAGGACCATGCGCGAGACGCGCCAGTTCTGGGAGACAGACTGGATGATGTCATCAATCCTGGTACTGTTTAACGCGATGCCCTCGACCAGGCTCTCGCAGTGGAGGCGCTCGTCCTCAGTGACGTCTTTATCCTGCCAGTACTGCGGGAAGATCAGGTCAGGGGGGGTGTCATCGAACTCCAACTGGAAGAGGATCTGTAGGGCGCGCTCGCGGGCGTTTCTTCTAGTGCCCATCTGAGAAGCGAGGTCTCATTCCAGACCGGCGTCCTTTTCCAGGTTGATGGTTTCGATCAGCGCAAACGCGGCATCATAGCCTTTGTTACCCGCCTTGGTCCCGGCCCTCTCGATGCCCTGTTCGATGGTATCCACGGTCAGGATGCCGAAGGAAACGGGCACGCCCTCTTCCATAGCGATCTGTGCCAGTCCCTTGGTGACCTCAGCGCTCAGATACTCGAAATGGGGAGTATCTCCGCGGATCAGGGCCCCAAGACACAGGAGCCCGTCGAACTCCTTAGAACGCGCCAGTTTCTTAGCGATTCCCGGCACTTCAAAAGATCCGGGAACCTTGTATATGGAAAGATCTTCTTCTTCGCCTCCCAGTTTGTGCAGAGCATCCAGGGCACCTTCCAGCAGCCGTTCAGAGATGAACTGGTTGAAGCGGCTGAGGATGATGCCGATCTTCAATCCCTTAGCCTGCAGCTTGCCTTCATATGTTTTCATGAGTATCTCCCGATCACTTGCCTTGAAATTCCGGTTTCCGCTTTTCCAGGAACGCCTTGGTGCCTTCCTTGCTGTCCCCGGTCGCGCAGCATTTCCCAAAGAGGTCCGCCTCCAGCCGCAGGGCTTCTTCCATAAGGAGGTCGAAACCGGAGTTTACGGCCTCTATACCGAACTGGAGGGCCAGCGGCCCGTTAGCCGTCATCTCCCGGGCGAGGGCTTCGCAGACCGAGAGGAGCTCTTGCTGCGGCACAACACGGTTCACGAGCCCGATCTCCAGAGCCTCCTGGGAACCGATGATTTTCCCGGTCAGGATCAGCTCCAGGGCACGGCCTTTGCCCACCAGGCGCGAAAGTCTCTGGGTCCCCCCGAATCCCGGGATGAGGCCGAGTTTCACCTCAGGCTGCCCCATCTTGGCATTTTCCGAGGCGATGCGGATATGACAGGACAGGGCAATCTCGGTCCCGCCGCCGAGGGCGAAGCCGTTGACCGCGGCGATCACGGGCTTCGGAAAGCCTTCCATCAGTTGGGTTAGCTCCTGACCGTTACGGACGTAGTCCTTCCCGGAATCCAGATCCAGCCCGGCCAGCTCTCTGATGTCCGCTCCGGCGATGAACGCTTTCTCTCCGGAACCCGTCAATATCAC
>JBGUED010000075.1:0-8550 GCA_041821525.1 Candidatus Aminicenantaceae bacterium
GCTCTGCTGGGACACGCGCCCTGTGGACGCCGGAGGGCAGCGCTGGTTCCACATCTACGATCAGGAACGTATCGCACACGATGATATCCTCTTCTGGACACGAATCACGCAGCGCTGGAACTACATGTGCGCCGAGTGTCACTCCACACGCCTGCGCAAGAGTTACGACCGGATCCGCGAGGAATACAGCACCTCCTGGTCGGAGATCGACGTGTCCTGCGAGGCCTGCCACGGCCCGGGGTTCGAACACGTTCGCTGGGCCGAGGCCGCAGACAGGGGACAGCAGATCGCGACCTCGGGATATCTCGGCCTGGTCCTGCGGTTGAAGGAGGACGATGGCGGGACCTGGGTGTTTCGAGACATCGAAAAGGGCACTGCGGAGCGCAGCGTCCTCCGCCAGGCCCAGACCGTGGTCGAGACCTGCGCCCGCTGCCACGCCCGCCGGACCAACATCCACGAAGAGTATGTCCACGGGCGTTCCTTCATGGATACTCACTGGCCCAGCGTGCTCGAGGAGCAGCTCTATTTTCCCGACGGCCAGATCCTGGAAGAGGTCTATGTGTACGGCTCCTTCCTGCAGAGCAAGATGTACATGGCCGGCGTATCCTGCCGGGACTGCCACGAGCCCCACAGCGGACGCGTTTTTGCCCAGGGAAACGCGCTCTGCTATCGATGTCATCTCCCGGAGAAATTTGGGGTGAATTCCCACCATTTTCACAAGGACGAATCTACGGGCGCCCTGTGTGTCGAGTGCCATATGCGGGAGCGTACCTACATGGTGGTCGACCCGCGCCGCGATCACAGCATGCGGGTTCCTCGCCCGGACCTGGCCGACCGATTGGAAATTCCCAACGCCTGCATCCTGTGCCATGATCACAGGGACAAGTCCAATCAGTGGGCCGCGGAGTATACGCAGAAATGGTATGGAGAGCTGCAGGATGGACAGACCCACTATGGAGAAGTCTTTCAGGCCGGCCGCCGTGGCTACCCCGAGGCTCGGGATGGCCTGCTCCGTCTGGCCGATGATCCCGAGATCCCTCCCATGGTCCGGGCCACAGCCTTCCATCTCCTGCCCCAATATCCCGTTCCGCAGACACTGGAGGCTCTCAGGAAGGCCGTCTACGATAACGATCCGCTCATCCGCATGACCTCGGTTCAGGGATTCGAGATGCTTAGCACAGAAGAACGCGCTCCCTACATCAAACACCTGCTGCGTGATCCTGTGCGCGTGGTACGAATCCGGGCTGCCTTCCTGCTAGCCGGCACGCCCCCGGGTGTCTTGACCTCCCAGGAACAGCAGTGGCTGTCCAATGCTGTAGAGGAGTACCGTCAGGTGCAGTACTTCAACGCAGATCACCCCACCGCGTACCTCAACCTGGGAGTTCTGGCCACGTTCGAGGGGGATCAGGAAGCCGCCGAGGCGTTTTACCGCAAGGCCCTTGAGATGGAATCTTTACTCCCGGTTACCTACATCAACCTGGCGGATCTCTATCGCTCTCAGGGCCGTGAGGCGGACGGCGAAAAGATCCTGAAAAATGGCCTCGAGCTGAACCCGGAGAATGCAGACCTCCACCATGCCCTGGGTCTGTTGTATGCCCGTGAAAAAAAGATTCGGCAGGCTTTGTCGTCTTTGAAGAGCGCCGTCGAGCTGGCACCGGAGAACAGCCGCTTCGGCTATGTCTACGGTGTTGCCCTCAACTCCCAGGGGAGATCCCAGGAGGCACTTGAGGTCCTCGCTGCGACCCTGGAGCGGCATCCCTATGACCGCGACCTCCTCTATGCCCTGGCCACCATGAACCGCGACCTGGACCGGTTCGAAGAGGCTCTGCGCTATGCCTCCCGCTTGGCCGAGAGCTTCCCGGATGTCCCCACCTTCCGCCAGCTAGAGGAACTCCTCCGCCAGCGCTTGAACTTGAAGTAGTCCCGGATCAGATCCACCGGTCCCCCTGTTTCCGCATCAATTCGCCCTGTTAGGCTCAGTATCCCATCCCGAAGCTGAAGTAGATCCGGGTCCCTTCCTCGCTGCCGGCTACAGCCAGGCTCAGGGTGAGCTGTCGCAGCAGGGGGGCCACCCAGATCCCGCCGCCATACCCTGTGTGCCATTTGTTCGAGGATTCCCCCGCAAAGAACACCCGGCCCGTGTCCACGAAGCCGAACAGGCCGACCTCTCCTGGCAGAAAGAAGAAAAACTTTGAGACGGGGAAGCGCAGATCCAGATTTGCATAGACCGCACCATCTCCCCCGAAGCGGTCCCGGTCATAGCCCCGCAGCGTGCGGCCGCCGCCGATGTAGGCGGCTTTGTAGTAGGGGTAGCCCCCCCACACCTGCCGTCCCCCGACCTGGCCCGCCAGCGCGAGTTTCTTGTAGAGCGGGATGACGCCGGTCAGGCGTCCCTCGACAGCACCGAACTCCCCGGAATCTTTGGAATCGTTGTCAACCAGGGCAGGGAAATACTCACCGGCCAGCTTGAAGTAGAGACCCCGGCTGGGCCAGGCATGTGAGTCCAGGGCGTCGAGTTCGAAGTGGGCCGTAAATCCTCCCTGCCAGAATTCACCGGATCCGGGAGGATCGGTCTGCCCCACTATGTTGTCCGGATTGTCTTCGGTCTTGGAGTACTCGAAGGCCATTCCGGCCTGAAACCTCCAGTAGGGACTCAGCACAAATGTGAATGCGGGCGCCAGCTGCACGACCCGTCGGATCGCTCTCGCGGCATGGGGGTCTTCGGGAGGAGCGGTCTTATTTCCCAAGCCGTAGAAGTGAATCGTCTCGATCCCGGAGGCCAACAGATCCACCTGCGCCATCTGTTTGGAGTTTTCCCAGGTGTAATCGAAACCGAGGTTCAGCCGGAAATTCCGCAGCTTGGATGCATATGCCAAACTCCCGTCCACCCGGGTGGCGAACGGATGCCGGCGGAAGCCGAACCTGTCAATGGTGAGCCCGGCCCCTATGAGAAAGCCCAGGTCGGAGTTCATGCTGATCAGGCCGGCTGCCCGGTACATGTTTCCCCAATCCCTGGGAGGTGGCTGAAATATCGAATGCTGGGGAGGAGTGTACACCTTGCGGTTCAAGCTGGCCTTCCCCGTGACGGACACGCCTCCTTCTTTCCGTGAGTCATAGACCTTGGTGCCGCCGTGTTCTGAGGTGTCGATCACCTCATCCTGCCCGGAATCGCTGACGATGCGAAGACGAAACTTGGGCAGACCCTCTCCCTGGACCAGGACCCGGTCGTCCCCTCCATAGAGATAAATACGGACGTCGTCTGTTTCCTTATATAGAATCCGGCGGGAATAGTAGGGCTCAGGTGATTTTTCTCCATTTTTCGTCGCATAGACAGAGAGATCCAGGTCCCCGTTCTCCAATCGGAACGCCTCCACGACCTCAGCCGCGTGCGTGGCATGGACATCGACCTCACCGGCCAGGATCTCGTAGAATTTTTCCGCTTTTTCAGAGAGTTCTGCGCGGCGTGCTTTCAGGCTTGTGGCCATATCCTCCGCGACCATGTCATAGTGAGCTTGAGGAAGCTCCTTCAGGGCCTTTGCAATGACCCCATCGTCGATCCGGGATTGGACTTCCAGCGCAACCTCCTCCCAATCCGACCTGCTCAAGCCGGCCAGGAACCAGCGGTCGATCTCCCGGCCGGACCAGATCATCCCATGGACGCGGTTATATTTGGCGCCGAAATTCGTGAGCTGGGGAGCAGCCATCCGGGCGATTCCGAACAGGACCCCGTCGTATTTGGCAAAGGCCTGGTCCCGGTCCTCGGGTATGGGAAGCCAGGCCGGAGGTGTCCCCTCTCCCACATTAGCCCAGCGCCACTGTCCGTCGTGCCGGTCCCAGTCTCCGATAAGGATATCCACAAGGCGTGCCTTGAGGAAATTGTGGGCATCGATGCGTTCCGCCGGATCGTCCCTCAGAAACTCCCACAATTCTTCAGTGCTGTGGACTTCCGTGGCCCCGGCAAATCCGGGGCTATTGTCTTTCCCTTCGTTGGGCCACTCCTCGATGGTCCCGGCCATCCCGGCGAAGTGTTCCCGATACTCTCCCAGATAGGGATCGTCGGGGATCACGATGAGTTTGGGTGTGGCGTGGAGTACACTGACGGAATCCAGGATGACCGGCACCACCGGAGGGGCTGTGGGCAGCGCGGACTTGACCTGGTCCTCGACGATCTCGACAATAAAGGTTTCGTAGAAAAATTCGGGGAGCATGTCGAGCAGAGATTTCTGCAGCGGGCGGAAGCTGTAGGATTTCCCGTCGGCACCCACGAAGCGCAGCCCCAGGCTTTGCATCCCCTTCCCGGTCCCGGTGATGGTGAGGCCTCCGGCATAGGTCCGGAGGTCCAGCACCTCGATCTCGATCGCCGTGGTCCAGAGATCGCGGTATCCGGACCCGAACAGCCAGCGGTGTGTCTTCCCCGCAGCCAGGGAGGCGTCCGGCACGATGGTCTGGGTCTTTTTCTGGGGATCCTCACTCGCGGCGTCAAGTGGAGCCAGCAAACCCGTTATTAAAACCATCCCCAAGGCAAGTATTCCGGCTTTTCGTTTGATTGATCTCATGAGACATATCCCCTAAAACATTTCTGCCTATTCTATATCTTTAATTTGCTTTGAGGTCAACCGGTTGTGCACTTGCTTGTGAGTTGTTCCTTTTCCAGCCTTTTGGGGACGGACCTTGGCAAGTGTTGATATTAAATATATTATCCGCCTAAAAGAGCAATATATAACTCTTAGATCTGCAGTTTGCATCCCTGAAGTGCGAGTGTAAGCGATAACTGCAGCCCAGTAGTAATTCATATGGACATGCTATAGAATGAAACACACATTAAAATCGGGTTCACCTTGGAGGACACACCATGACCGATCCTGTGCCTATCGAGCCTCCCCGCGGGAAGCTGGGCGTGATGCTGCCCGGCCTGGGTGCCGTGGCCACGACATTTATCGCCGGCGTCTATGCCATCCGTAAGGGCATTTCCAAACCCATTGGCTCCCTCTCTCAGATGGGCACCGTCCGCCTGGGCAAGCGCACAGAAAAGCGCATCCCAAAAATCAAGGATTTTGTTGAGCTGGCCGGTTTGGACGACCTGGTCTTCGGCGGCTGGGACATCTTCGATGACAACGTCTATCTCGCCGCACGCAAGGCCGGGGTCCTGAACAAGGACCTGCTGGATGAAGTGCGCTTCGAACTGGAGGAGATAAAGCCCTGGAAGGCTGTTTTCGATCAAGGATACGTCAAGAAGCTTACCGGAAACAACGTCAAGGAGGCGCCCACCAAATTCGAACTCGCGCAGCTGCTGATGGAGGACATCCGGAATTTCAAAGAGATCCACGGGCTGGACCGGTTGGTCATGATCTGGTGCGCCAGCACCGAGGTGTTCCTGGAGCCGGATGCGGTGCACCAGACCCTGGAGGCCTTTGAGCGGGCCATGAAGGACAACCACCCCGCCATCGCGCCCAGCATGCTCTATGCCTACGCTGCCATTGCATCCGGCGTGCCCTTTGCCAATGGTGCGCCCAACCTGACCGTGGACATCCCGGCCCTTGTCGAGTATGCCAGAGAAAAAAAGGTCCCCATCGCAGGGAAAGACTTCAAGACCGGGCAGACGCTGATGAAGACCATCCTCGCGCCCGGCCTCAAGGCCCGCCTGCTCGGTCTCGAAGGGTGGTTCTCCACCAACATTCTGGGCAACCGTGACGGCGAGGTGCTGGACGACCCCGAGTCTTTCAAGACCAAGGAAGAGAGCAAGCTGTCAGTACTCGAGCATATCCTGCAGCCGGAACTGTATCCTGACCTGTATGAGGACTTCTACCACAAGGTCCGCATCAACTATTACCCGCCCCGGGGCGACAACAAGGAAGGCTGGGATAACCTGGACATATTCGGCTGGTTGGGCTACCCCATGCAGATCAAGATCGATTTTTTATGCCGGGACAGCATCCTGGCCGCCCCCATCGTGCTCGACCTGATTCTCTTCCTGGACCTGGCACGGCGCTCCGGCATGAAGGGCATCCAGGAGTGGCTGTCGTTTTATTTCAAGAGCCCTCACTGCGCTCCCGAGCTCTATCCTGAACACGACCTCTTCATCCAGCTCATGAAGCTTAAGAACACTCTCAGGTATCTCAAAGGCGAGGACCTCATCACCCATCTGGGCCTGGAGTATTACGACTGAGCCGTTTCCTCACTTTTTCCCTCGTATTGGACTAAAGTCCAATTGATTTACAAACGCGACTGAAATACACTTATTGAGTATAAAGGAAGAAAATGATGAGCGCGGCGTCCAATCGGTTAGAGAGTGCTCTGCCATCAAAATTCGAACTGAAACCGGGGATATACGTATATCCCTTATAAATATCAGAAAAATATCAGGAGGTAGCGTGATGAAAAAACTGACCGGGATAATGATCGTACTGCTTTTGTTGACAGGACTGTCCTATGGGCAGCGGGCCTACATAGCCGGGATGAGCTATATGATATCCTCCCCGACCGGAAACACCAAGGATTTTATTGACAAAACCAGCTATCTGGGATTTAGTCTGGAAGGCCGCAAATTCCTCTCGGACTACTTTTCTTTGGGTGCATCTTTTCAGTGGAATTCCTTTTTACAGGAAGAAGTCGGAGGGACCCTGGCTCAGCATTCCATGAATGCCTATCCCCTTATGGCAACCCTGCATTTCTATCCCAGCAATAACAACAAGTTCATCCCCTATGCCGGAGTGGGTCTCGGGGGGCTAAAGGTTTTTCAGAGAGAGGAGAAGGTCCTGAGCATAGAGGAGCAGAGCGCCTGGCTTTTCGGTGTGGTTCCTGAGCTGGGAGCCATCGTAAGGCTGGGAAGCGATGTCGGGCTCCTGTTCAATATCAAGTATGTACAGGGCTTCGAAGCCGGGGAGATGCCAACTCAGTCCTTCTTCTCTTATAACTTCGGATTTCTCTGGCTGCTCACTCAGTGAACGACAGAACCTGTCGTGTAAGAAGGAAAAGACGATGATGAAACGTGGGTTTATCCTGTGTTCCGTGCTCTTGATGCTGGGAGTCCTGCCGGGGCTGGCTCAGCAGGGCACGCCCTGGAATAGAGTAGAGATCACGCCTTTTGTGGGTTATCAGTTCGGCGGCAAGATCCGGGTCCGGGACGGTTATCTCAATATCAAGGATGACATGAACTTCGGTTTTGTCCTGGACATCACACTCCGTCCCGGAGCCCAACTGGAGTTCATGTACAGCCGGCAGTCCACGGTGATGCGCGCCGACTCGTTCTATAATCCAGTAGAAACGCTGTTTGACATTGCCATGGAGTATTATCAGATCGGCGGCCTCTACGAGGTCTACCGTGACGACATGTTCAGGCCCTTTGGGATCATGACCCTGGGGCTGGCCAATTTCAGTCCCAAGCCGACCGAGATCGCCAGCGAAGTGCGCTTTGCCTTTGGCCTCGGCGGCGGCGTCAAAGTGTTCCCCAGCCGGCATGTGGGACTGCGCCTGGAGGGCCGGCTGCACTTCCCCTTTATCAGCGGGGGCGCCGGCTTCTGGTGCGGCCTGCCCGGAGGGTGTGCGGTCACCATGGGCGGTGAGCTCATGGTCCAGGTCTCCCTCAACGCGGGTTTGATCCTGGCGTTCTGATCGGCTGACTTTTCCGGGTCTTTTCCCCATGAGGGGGGGACTCTCCCTCGTCTCCTATTTCCTGGGGGGAGGGAAGTTCTCGAGGATCTTGGAGACGGCCTGTTTGACCAGCTCATCAATCTGCTCGGATGTGGATTGATACGGCAGGGCCCGGGAGGCCACCCCCCTCCAGACCATCTCATCATTGTCGGCCCTGACAAAGTCCAGCGTCAGGGTGCCTTCTTCGTATTGGTGCACATCGATTCCGCCATCGTACCAGTATCCGTAGTCCCTCCAGTAGTAGTCATAGGGCGCATAGTGGTACCCCCAATCCGTCACATCGAACCTGTCTTTGGATTCCGTGTGGATGGCGATCAGCAGATCGGGATTGGTCTCTGCCTGGGCGAATCCTTTGTGCGCGAGCTCTCGGATGACAGCATCCTTGACACGTTTGATCACCAGGGGATTGGCATCCGGTCCGATCTCCTTGGGGATCGGGTAGAAGTCAAAGGTCTTGAACTGCGAAAAATCCTGCTGTCGGTCGTAGTCAAAACGTACGGAGGTCGAGGAACAACCGGCAAGCAGGACGATCAATCCGCCGATCACGGTTACCCTTACTATATTCATTGAGATCGCTCCTTCGATGTGTTTTGTGATGAGATTCATCATAAAAAAGACCGAGGGCGTTGTCAATCCGGCCCTGAAGTGGGAGCCGGCCGTGTGCGCCTTCACTTCCGCTTGTTCTTGACTTTGGGCGGCCGGGAATTCAAGTAGGAGTAGGACTCGATCCTGGCTTCCAGCTCTGCCGAACGGTCCGGCGAAAATTGAAGCATCTTTTTTTTAGCCATAATCCCTACCGATGAGATGTGTTGGTTTGTATGCTGTGCTATTATAGCGAAGTCAACACTCCCTTGAAAGGTGAGGCTCCCATGGCTTTAATCAACGGCAAACGAACCGTCA
>JBGUED010000076.1:0-8523 GCA_041821525.1 Candidatus Aminicenantaceae bacterium
GGCATTTTCGATCTGCCGTATTATCAGGGAGTAGGCCTTGAACACTTGGGCATTGTGAGACGTGAGGAGGTGAATCCTGTGGATGCTTTTCCGGGTGCGGCGGTTGAGGTAAGACTGGATTACCAACAGCCCCAGGGGGATGCCCCAGTGAAGCCCGGCAAAGATCAGGCCGGCCGCTGTCAACGTACATACGGGAAGCAGGTGGATGGCTAGGGTCAGAACGGTGTTTTTTAACACCAGATTAGGTTCGGCCATCAGCTGGGGGAAGGAGTTCGGCCTCTGCAGCGTATCCTTGATCTGGCGGCCATACGCCTGGATATCTTGCCGGAGCTCGATCCTGTCGGTCAGTTCCCGGATCGCAGCCTGCCTGGCTTTAAGGATCTCATGGCAGTCCTCCTCCGGATGGCGGCTCATCCAGTCCGCAAGACACTCGGAACCGAACCATGTCGTTGTCCGGTTCAGAAAATGGAAGACGCTGCGCGGACCGAACAGGTCCAGGTCGGAACTGAAGGGATGCTCAGGGTCCACATGGCCGCTGCCGTCCGAGTAATCCACGAACTTATACTCGAGCGCCCGGATCTCCATCTCGTTCAGAGAACGCACAAGGAGGATTAATTGGCGTTTCCGGATGAAGTGCTCGTGGATAATGGCGGGAACGGCGAAAAGCAGAATCGCAGCGCCCAAGAGGAGGATGTAATCCGCATTCGCATCAGCCGCGATCTTGTACAGGAAAAAGATGCCGGCGGCAATGATTAGAAGCTTGGCCGCGATCAGGGCGGCCTCGACCGGCTGTTGGCTCTTGAGCCGCCGCTCACACCCTTCGATGCGGGATCTGTAGGTGTCTTCGGGTAATGTACTCACTGTGCTCCAATTCCTAAATGTTCTCGGTACTGCACATCTTATCGTTATTCCGTTCCCTCATCAAGTTTGTACCCGATCTACCGGCAGATCCACATTTCCTCCCGTCACATGAGCGAATTCGGGCCCGAACACACAACCGGTACCTTGAAAAGTTTTCTAAAGTTTAGAATATTGTCAACGTTTTTGTATCGAGATGCGTCCTCTAGATTGTAGAAAATACCAATATCGATGAAGGACAGACCATGGAAATGCTCACAAAACTGGAAGAGCTGATCCTGCTCTCAGTCTTGAAGCTGGGAGAGAACGCTTATGGCACCACCATATACAAGTACCTGCAGGAGGTGACCGGAAAGAAGCTGTCCCTGGGAGGGGTTTATTTCCCCCTGGACCGGCTCACCACCCGGGGGTATCTCTCCTCCTACTCTGGAACCGCCACACCGGAAAGGCGGGGGCTCAGCAAACGCTACTACCGCCTCACTCCCCATGGAGTGACGGCCCTGAATGAGATAAGCCGCATGAACGAGGTCCTGTGGGCCGGCTTTGCCGACCTCGCTCGACCCATCCCAAAATGACGTCGGCATGACAAAAGAAAAGACTTCTCGCACTCCTCTCCGCAGCCGCGTGCTCGAACTCCTCCTGCACAGGGGAGACCACATTACGCTGGCCGGAGACTTCGAGGAGATCTATTCAGAAATCCTTCGGGAAAGGGGGACTGGTGCCGCAGCCCTCTGGTACTGGGGACAGGTCCTCCGATCGATCCCCTCTTTTATCTTTGATTCCCTTTTCTGGAGCGTACACATGTTTAAGAACTATTTTAAAGTCGCTGTCCGCAACATCAAACGCCACAAGGGCTACTCCTTCATCAACATCACCGGGCTGGCCATTGGAATGGCCTGCTGCCTGCTCATCAGCCTCTGGGTCCTGGATGAGCTCTCCTTCAACCGCTTCCATGATCATGTGGATCAACTCTACCGGGTGGAGTTCGATCAGAACTATTCTGGGAAGCTGTTTCATGTCAATGTCTCGCCCTATCCCATGGCCAATGCCCTGGAAGCCGAGATCCCCGAGATCGATCATGCCGTGAGAATCACAGGAATGGGAGAACTGCTTGTCCGGTATGGGGAGAAGATGCTCTATCAGGACGGCATCATGGCTGTGGATCCGGCCTTCCTGGAAATCTTCACCTTCCCCCTGGTGAAGGGAGACGCCCTCACGGCCTTGAACGATCCTGATTCGATGATCGTTTCGGAAGAGCTGGCGGAAAAATATTTCGGGAGCGAAGATCCACTGGGAAAAACACTGACGATCAATACACGTCATGCGTTCCGGGTCACCGGGGTAATGAAGAATATCCCACAGAATTCAGACTTCCGGTTCAAAATGCTCCTCTCCTTCAAATTCCTGGAAGACACGGGCAACACGAACGACGACTGGGATAGCAACAACATCCCCACATACATCAAACTCCGGGGAGATGCCTCGGTGGCTCAGGTCACCGCCAAGATCACAGAGTTAAATTCCCGGCACAGGGACATACAAGACCTGACTTTTTCCCTCATGCCGCTGGCGCGCATCCACCTGTACGGCCATTTCGGCTTTGACACGGGGCCCCGGGCAGCACAGTATGTGTACATTTTCTCGGTCATCGCTTTTTTCGTACTGTTCATCGCCTGCATCAACTTCATGAACCTCACGACCGCCCGGTCCGCCAAGCGGGCCAAAGAGGTCGGCATCCGCAAGGTGGTGGGAGCCGTAAGGGGCGAGATCACCCGCCAGTTTTACGGGGAGTCTTTGCTCTTTACTCTGATATCACTGGTGATCGCACTGGGCATCGTGGCCGCGGCGCTTCCTTCATTCAACTCCCTAACGGGAAAAAACTTATCCCTGCATCTTTTCAGTTACTGGAAGCTTCTGCTGGGCCTGACCGGCGTGGCCCTGGTCACGGGCCTGACATCCGGCAGTTACCCCGCCCTGTTCCTGGGTTCCTTCCAGCCTATCCGTACACTGCGGGGAAAGTTGAGATCCGGACCCAAGAGTGTTCTCTTCCGCAGGACACTGGTGGTGGTGCAGTTCACGCTCTCCATCTCTCTCATCATCGGGACCGGGGTGGTGTACAGCCAGCTGAATTTCCTCAAGTCTAAAAAACTGGGTTATGAGAAAGAGCATACCGTCTACCTCCCCATGAGGGGTGTTGACAGAAGCCTGTACAGCCAGCTCAAGTCAGAGCTGCAGCGAAGCCCCGATCTCCTGGGTGTGTCCGGTGCCCGGCACCGCCCCTCCGCCATCGGCAATAACACCTCCGGTGCCCGCTGGGAGGGCCGGGACCCCGAGATCGATGTCTCCACCTACATGACTCAGGTGGATTATGATTTCTTCGAGACCATGGGGATCGAGCTGGTGGAAGGCCGGAGTTTTTCCAAGGAGTACTCCACGGACAGGGAATCTGCCTACATCATCAATGAGGAGCTCGTGAAGGTGATGGGGGTGGATTCGGCGGTCAACATACGCTTCGGTTGGGGGAACACAGACGGGCAGGTGATCGGGATCGTCAAAAACTTCCACTTCCTGCCGCTCAATAGGAACATAGAGCCGCTGGTCATCACACTCAATCCGGAGGGGATCAACTATGTCATGATCCGTCTAAGCTCCCAGGATATCCCCGCCGGCCTGGCCTTCATCGAGGAGACCTGGAAGCGGGTGGTGCCCAATTTCCCCTTCGAATTCCGCTTCCTGAACGAGGATTTCGATGCACTCTACCGGAGTGAAGAGCGCATGGGGGACATCCTCAAGTATTTCGCCGGCCTGGCTGTTTTCATCGCCTGCCTGGGGCTGCTGGGGCTGGCTTCCTTTGCGGCCGAGCAGCGCACAAAAGAAATCGGGATCCGTAAGGTCCTGGGGGCCTCCTCCTTTCAGATCTATGGCCTCATATACAAAGAATTCATCCTCCTGCTGGGAGCGGCCAACCTGATCGCCTGGCCCGTATCCTACCTGGTCATGCGGGGCTGGCTGCAGGATTTCGCCTATCGCACCGGGATCAGTGTTGCCATCTTTGTCCTGGCAGCTTTGGTCGCCGTGCTCAGCGCCTTCCTGATGGTAGGGTTCCAAGCGCTGAAAGCCTCACGTGCCAACCCGGTCAAGGCGCTGCGTTATGAATAGGTAGGGTGTCCCTTTGGGGGACGTCCCGGATTAGTTATTCCTCTTCAGGAGTTTGAGGTACTTTTTCTCGTCCTGAATGCCCTTGAGGATTTCAGGAAACAGTTCCAGAGACTCGTCCCTCTCGAACATGCTCTCCTGGATCTCGATGGTGTTGCCTTGGATCAGGCAAGAGATCTCACGTGTCAGCTTCGGATAGCGCACTGCACCGGCATGGGCATCCTCTCCAAAATAGGTCACCTGCAGGATCATCTTTTCGCCGCTGCCGGAGGCGTGGCTCAGCACCACAATGTGCTCCTCCCGGTTGGCCATGCTGCCGTCGAGGTTGAAATGGAATTCCCGCTTGAGGAAGTCCTCCTGGTCCCGGTAACCGAGCTCCAGGACCTCCTTGTAGATGGCGAGCAGAGCCTGCTCGGGCTGTTTTTTGACTTGGGCCTGCCCGATCAGGGAAGAAGGGATCAGCAGGATTCCCATCAGGACGGCAACGGCCCCGTGGGCCAGGCAGGTGCGAAGTATTTTTCCTGCGTGGATGAAGCCATGCTTTCTCATCTTAAGCATTACCTCTATATATATAATATGAAGCAATCCCTGAGCTTTGTCAAAATACCCGGGGAGTCGATGTTGATCAACGTCGGCGACTACGAGCTACCCTACCTGGATGAGAACGATGATCTCCACCTGGAGAAGAGCACGATCCTCTTCGTGACCAACCTCAAGGCATTCGCGGGCAACAAGAAGCTGGCCGTCAAGTTCTTCCGGGTAACCGATGACAACCCACCCAAGAACGTCAAGCTCACGGGCATCAGAGGTAACCAGCAGCGCTACCCGCTCCCGCACTCCCAGATCGGGCAGTGGTATCCCTCCGTCTTCCTGAACCATGTTCGGCTGGGGAGGGAGCTCCACCTCAACAAGCTCAAGAACGCGGTCAACCAGTTCGGGACTCAGAGGACGATCGATGGGGTCACCTTTGAGAAGGCGATCAAGATCAAGGTCGTGATCTCGGGTTACCTGGAGGAGGGAGGCCCCAAGAAATCCATCACGCGGATCTTCTGGCTGGTAAATGTCCCGAGGGAACGCTAGCTACCCTCGTCGGCTCCCTCGGGAGAACAAGAGCCGCGCGGACCGGCCTCGACAGATTGAGGATTGCTGGGTTCTTCCTGTCTAGTCCAGGGGCCAGAACTGGTTGTCGAACCAGATGTCCTGCTTTAGCTCGTCGTCCACCTTGGCCAGCATCTCCATGTGGGTGACCTCCCACTTCGAGAGCCAGCCGAAGACTTCTTTTTCGGCCTCGGTTTCCGCCTTCTCGGCCTGCTCGGAATAATAGGCGACCGCCCGCTTTTCGAATTCCATGGCAGCGGAGATCACGGCAGCTTCATATCCCGCACCAGACACACCCTGGACGATCTCCAGCGTGAGCACTGAGTCGACAACTCGCCCGTGGCCGTCGTTGACCCCGGATGCATCCAGTACTTCTCCTCGAGCCAGGCGTCGGAACTGCCTTTCCAGGAAGGCGATATGTTTGACCTCTTCCTCTGCCAGCCAGCTAAAGAGGTCCTTCACAGCCGCCACCTCGGTGGTTTTGACCACTGAATCATACAGGGCCTTGCCCTTGTGTTCGAGCAGGATGGCGTTCTTTATGATGTCGAGCACCCTATTGTTTTGCGTCATTGTCCCTCCCCAGAGCCCAGAATTGTACCACCAACACCACCGATTCTCAACTCGCCATTGGCTCTCTCACAGCCCATGGGGCAGCTTACTCTCCATCGACCAAACCACGGTCCTCAGTTCATCTTGCGTTATACTTTCCTGTGTGAGCCCATGGGGTGGTTGGGCGGGTCTTCGGCGAACACAGGAAAGTATAACACTCCTTTAGTTGCCGATAGGGGCCCCTGGAGGAGCGGACAGCGGCTGCGGGAGCTTCAACTGGCTCGGGTCTTTGAGGAACTGCTCGATCAGATCCAGCGCACTCAGGATATGGGCCTTCTCATTGGGGCTTTTGGCCGCATCCACCCGCTTACCGAGTGAGACCTCCAGCTCCTTGATCTTCCAGCGGGCCACGGCCCGCACCTGGGGGGCTGCTCCGTCATACACGGCCAATCCCATGAGCTGGTAAAGCACGACATTGTCCACGACCCGCTGGAGCTCGCCGTGCAGTCCGTCTTTTTTGGGGGCATTCCAGGTGAACTCAACCATCCTGTCTAAGACCTCATGAAAATCCGGAAGCTCGGGCTCCCGGGCATGGTATTGGATCAGGCGGGCTGCCCGCTCCGGATGCAGCAGGTTGGCGACTGTGATGCCGGCCAGGGTCTCGGCGGCTCCCAGGGGATCAAAGGTTATCCCGGTGTAGCCGGGGAAGAGCTCCCGCGACTGCCTCAAATCGGGAGCCCGGGGGGGCAAAATGCTGAGGATATGCTCGGGAACCGCCAGGTTCTCAGGAGCCAGGGTGCGGAGCAGTTCTTCCAAGGCCCGATGCTGCTCCTGGGCCGGGACAAAAGACGGATTTTCCTGGGCCCCGCCCCGGATTGTGTGCCCATAATACAGGCCGCCAATGACACTGGCCGCAGCCTCGATCTGGTAGCGGCAGAACAGATACACCGGAACCAAGACCTCTTCCAGCTCGGCCATGGGTGCTCCCAAGGGGACTTTCTTCTCGGAAAAATTGGTGAGCGCAATGGCGCGCACCTTCATCTTGTGGATGAGCTCGTCCACCGGATCGGTGCCGTTGTCCCAGTCATTGGACAGGGGATGGGCCCCGCCTGCGGGCGCCGCGTCCTGATTGGTCAGGTACAGCAGTCCGCCTGTGAAGGCATTATCGAGGATGGTCTTCAGCTCCGCCTCCTCATCCACACCATCGGGAAAGTCCTGGTAGCCATACGCGACACAGACCTTGTCCCAGGCTCCGATCCCGACATCATAGGCATCGGAGAGGTCCAGTTGGCCGGCGGCCGTGATTTTGACTCGGGGATGGGGGTAATCCATGACCGAGGCGCGGTCGTTGACGCTGGAAGCGTAGTTGTGTCCCACCCCCAGAGTGTGCCCCACTTCATGCGCGGACAGCTGGCGGATGCGGGCCAGACCCAGTTCCACGGCCGCCCGCGTGGCGTCGGGGCTGCCGTCGTACTCTCCTGCTAGGCCGGACGCGATCAGGAAGTCCTGACGGATCCTCTGCGACCCGAGTGCGACATGCCCCTTGATGATCTCGCCGGTGCGAGGGTCTGTCACCGAGCCCCCGTACGACCACCCGCGGGTAGAGCGGTGCACCCAGTTGACCATATTGTAACGCACATCCATGGGATCCGCCCCTTCCGGGAGAACCTTGACCTGAAAGGCATTGCGATAACCGATGGCTTCGAACGCCTGGTTCCACCAGCGGGCGCCTTCCAGCAGCGCGCTGCGTATGGGTTCGGGGGCCGCGCGATCGATGTAGTACACGATGGGTTCCACTGGATCGCTGATCCGGGCATTGGGGTCTTTTTTCTGGAGGCGGTGACGGGCGATCAGCTTCTTCTGCAGGGATTGATCAATAGGCGCGGCAAAATCCATATACCCGGACCGGCTGCTGAACATAGAGCGGGGATCCCAAATTCGGGGTTCGTACCCGGGACCGGGCAGCTCGACCAGGGAGTGATGCTGGCGGAGGGTGATAGACGATGGATCCGGCGCTACCTGGCGGACAAAGTTGCCCGCATCCCCGGCCGTGAAGGTCAGGAGCGCCTCCAGCTCCGTATTCTTGGGGAAGTTCCTGGTGTTGGCCAGGTACACGGCCGAGCGGGAGACATCCAGCCGGAAGTTCCCCTGCCGGGAGCGCCGGATGCGGTCCGCAGCGCCATGCGCATCGCGCATCAGGAACGGCGTGAGGTCGACGAGCACGCGCCCCTCTTCCTCGGCCTCGACCTTGAAGCCCCAGATGACCGACTGGGCAAAGGCGTCCCGCACAGCCTTGCGTTCATCCGGATCGTCGCTGTCGGCTCGGTAGGCATAATTGGGCTGCATGAGCAGCACCTTGGGACCAACGCGCAGAAACTTCACAACGCGGCTGCGGCCCAACTGGCTCCGGTCGAGTCCGATATCGTTGGACCCCAGCCCGGCCGGCTGCGAATTTACATACAGAAACTCCTGGTCGAGCTTATCGATCTCCAGGAGGATCCTGCCGGTCAAGGCGTCCCAATAGAATGGGAAGTAACCCGAATAGGCCCTCATCCCTGACACCTTGGACTGTATGGTCGGGGGCTGTCCCAGAGAAAGGGATAAACAGAAACACAGACCCAAAACCAAGACCGTGATCTTACGCATGGCAGACCTCCTGTGGATTTTTCAAATTCGAGATAATCAGTTTATCCGGCTTGGAGGGCAGTTGTCTATGTTTTTGTATTTGAGAATACAACACTCTGAGCTCGGACACCAAGGATAGGACTTTGCACACATTCTGAATCAGAAGGTGCTGGTATCACAAATGAGGATACTAGACCGGTGGAGGCTGGTGCGGGGGATGGGATTCAGGCCTGGATT
>JBGUED010000077.1:0-8456 GCA_041821525.1 Candidatus Aminicenantaceae bacterium
CTACAAGGCCACGAGGGCCATCATCAAGGGGAAGAACCTCCCGGTGCAGTACAACGGGGAACTCCTGGGGAAGCGGGATGTGGTCGAACTCAAAATCCTGCCGCGTGCCCTCAAGATCATCTCGCCCCGCAATTTCACTCCCTGACCACAAACAAAGCTTTCCTCCGAATTAATCAGGGAGTTGCAGGAGTTATTATTTCGTACGGGCGGCTGAGACCAGATCCTTCACATCCTGCAGCAGTGCCTTGGCATCATAGACGAAGCCATCCTTGATGGTCCAGCGAACCCCGCCGGTCTGTACCACCTCGCCGTCGATCAGGTCGAGGGTGCCGGTGGGATACAGGACCTTGAGGTTCTTGAGTGGGTTGCCCTCCACCAGGATCACGTCTGCCAGCCAGCCCGGCCGGATCCGGCCCAGCCTGTCCTCCAGGCCCAGGATGCGCGCGTTGTTGCCGGTGGCGTGCATGATCACATCGATGGGATGAAATCCCGCCTCTTGATGGAGCTCCAGCTCCCGGATCAGGCTGAATCCGTACATCATGTAGATATAGCCTGCGTCTTCACCGCAGCCGACCACACCTCCCATGTCTGCGAAAGCGCTCACCGCCTTCATCCAGAGCTGATAGTTCTCCCGCCAGAAGACCTCGTCGGTCGTGGTCCAGTTCCATTGATAGGAACCATGGTTGGCCGGAGATGGAACAAAATACTCTTCCAGCACCGGATGCAGATACTCCGTGAACCAGGGCTGGTTCTTCGCTCTCTGGAGATCCCGGTTGGACTCGTAGATCACAAAGGTCGGACACCAGGACACCTTGTTGGCCACCATATCCGACAGGACTTTCTGTAATTTTTTGGGATCGGCCTCCCGCCAGAGGCGGCCCGCATAACGGAAGCGATCACTCTCGTCGTTGTAGTTGTAGTCGTACGGAAAGTTCTGCGAACCCCGCAGTGCGGCATCGGGGACTCCGTACCAGTGCTCGATGCTGGTGACACCGTAGGCCGCATCGTGCCGGGCATCGGTTTCCTCAACTCCCACGTGGTGCGCCACCCGCAGGCCCAGGGCACGGGCCTCCTGCACGACCGCCTCCATGATGTCCTGGTCCATGCCGAAGATCTTCACGCCGTCCCCGCCTGCCTTCTTTATCCTCTGGACCGCCTGGCGGGCTTCTTCCGGTGTACGTCCGCCCGCCCGCATGTACAGGTAAATGCGGGGAGCTACGATCTCACCGGCCTGGCTACTCGCTCTCTCCTGGAACGTCTTCTGGGTGTTGGAACCCACATCCCGCACCGCGGTTATCCCGCAGGACAGCCAGAGCTTATAAAGATATTCGAAGGGTACGGGGCTGCGGCCGCGCGTGTCGTGGATGTGCGCATGCAGGTTGATCAGGCCGGGCAGGGCGTACAGCCCGCTGCCATCGATCACGTGAGCCTCGCCAGAGTAGGGATTCTCTCCCTGACGAGCCCCGCGGATCGACTGGATGGCATTGCCTTCGATCACGATATCCATCGGCCCCTGGGCCGGAGTTCCATTGCCATCGATCATCATCACATTGCGGATGATCAGCCGCTCGTATCGCTTACCGCTCTCTATACCCGGGGACTGGCCGTAGAGAGCGGCTCCAAGAGTCAAGATCAGAAAAACGATCAGGGCGATGCGAAGGTCACCATGCCATCTCTGCATATTGTTCTCCTTATTTCCTGCGGTTATTCCCCTGAGACACGCCCAGGGGGGGGGACGTCATGCTCAGGTAGATGTGACCACCAGCATGAGGGCCTCGACAGCCTCGGGGGGGAAGGTCCTTCCAGACAACCGCTGGACCTCCATCATGGAGCCGAACTCTTCCCTTCCCTGAAAGGGAGCCGACCGGGTTGCGATTTTGTCATAGACCTGAGCCAGAGCCATTATGCTGCTTCCCAACGGGACCTCGGCCAGATCCTTGTCCAGCGTGTCGCTCTGCTGCACATAGTGCGCATAAAAGGCCCGCAGGAGCGGCTGGATCTCTTTGAGAAGCGAGGACGTGGAACGCAACATGATTTTCTTCCGGTCATCAAGCGATCTCGCCAGGACGTCCTCATCCGAATTCAGAAAATCCGTCATCTCGACGAAAAGGGGCAGGCTGGAGCTCAGGTCGCCCGCCACCGACAGCAGGGAAGCCGATTTGATGTTTTCGATCTCATTGGTCTCGAGTCCGGCAGCAGCGGCGATCCGGCCCGCTATCCGCGCCACCCGCTGGGCAGGCGGAGTGGCCTCGTCCACGCTCTCCAGGTATTTGAGCATGATCTCGAGGGTTCCCACGTAGGCCTTGCGGAGCGTATCGAGCTTTGCCTCCCGCTGCTCCGAGAAGGAACCGATCAATGCTCCCGTGAGGATCAGCAGGCTTCCCCAGGTCACCAGGTTGATCGCCTCATGAAACATGAAGAAATTCTTGGGGCCGGTGATCAGCTCCACGTAGACCAGATACAGGATGACGAGCAGCACCGAGAAGACCGCCATGAGCACGGCTCGGTTCTTACCCAGAAAATACCCGGAGAGTATGACGGGCAGGAAAAAGAAGTTGAGGAACGAGAACTTGTTCTGGACCAGGAACGCCATGAGGAAGACCCCCGCCAGGATCAGGCTGAGGATTGCCCCTTCGAAATGGCCGCGCACGAACTCTTTAATCCATTTAATCATTTATGGACTCATTTGCCTCGATATATATCACCCGCTCTGAGAGAAGTCAACAGGACTCAGCTCCCATATTTCCCGCTCTCACGAGACTCGGAAGATTGTGCTATAATCGGAGCAAGGAAACCTATAAGGAGGGCCAACATGAAACGAAGCCTTTTGATGTCACTCGTCGTTCTTGTGTTTACAGCCGGGTGTCACGTGCACTTCGACATGCTGGGCACAGACAAGATCGAGGAGGTCACACTCGCCAACAGCCGGACAAAGGACAAGATCCTGCTCCTGGATATCAGCGGCATCATCGGTGTCATGGGGGACACGGGATTTTTTCCGAGGAAGGACGGAAATATCCTGTCTCAGGTCTATTACAGGCTGGAAAAGGCGGCCGAGGACAGCCGGGTCAAGGGGATCATCCTGCGGCTGGACACACCTGGAGGGGAGGTGACCGCGAGCGATATCCTCTACAATCAGGTCAAGGAGTTCCGGGCCAGGACCGGTGTCCCGGTAGTAGCCCTCATGATGGGACTGTCCACCTCAGGAGGCTATTACGTGGCATCGGCATGCGACCATATCACCGCCCACCCCTCCACCATAACCGGCAGCATCGGAGTCATCTCCATCTTTCCCAACATCGAGGAGCTCTTCTCGAAGATCGGGGTTGAGATGACCGTGATCAAATCAGGCCAGATGAAGGACTCCGGCAGCCCCTTCCGGGGAATGAGCACCGAAGAAAAGGCCGTATTCCAGGATATCGTCGACGGTTTTCACCAAAATTTCATCAAGGCTGTCGCCGCCGGACGGAAGACTCAGATCTCCCTGGACAGGCTCCGTACCCTGGCTGACGGTCGGATCTACACCGCCCCCCAGGCCCTGGAAGAGGGCCTGATCGACTCCATAGGCTACTTCGATGACGCCCTGGGGAAAGTCCTGGAACTGGCGGGAATATCCGAGGCTAAGGTTGTTTCCTTCTCGTATTATCCCAAGACCAAAACCAACATCTATGCTACACGGCTGGATGACTTCATGACGATGGACAGTTCGAAGATCCGACAGATGATGCAGACGCTCAAGAGCGGGTTTTATTATCTATGGATCCCTCAACTCACTAACTGATCAGCCGAGGCCTTGCACGAGCCAATCTCGGCACATCAACATCATCATGGCTCATTCGCTGTAGCACACTACACCTCATGAACCATTTCTTAGTTGCTGCACCAATCTTGGCTCGTGCAAGGCCTCGGCTCAAGGGGTATTCATAAGAACGGACGACACGTGAATCTCAAAAAACACATCTTGAAAGATTGGCTCCTCTAATCCTACAGGCTGGCCGATCTCACCTCTTCCCGAATATCGCCAGGAGGAGGTCGCGGTCAGCGGCAGTCATGGCGAGCCGGCCGAAGAGGTCGTGGATTCTCTCATCCATATGCCGCCGGTTTCCGGAACGGATAAATCGCTTTTCCTCCAGCTTCTGCAGGATCAGACGAATGCAGCCTTCCTGTTCGCTGCGCGGCAGGGGCCGTTCCCAGGACTCGACAACACCCGAGCTCCCTGCCATACGCGAGACATGAAACAGTGTCAACAGCACGGCTGAAGCCAGGTTGTAGGACGGCTGGACCGACGCCTGGGGGAGGGTGAAGCGAAAGTTGGAGTGGCGCAGCTCCGTGGACTCCAGACCGGTCCGTTCGTTCCCGAACAGGAAGCCGATGCGGCTCCCTGAAGGCAGCTCCGCCAGCCGGCCCAGGGCTTGCTCCAAGGCCAGAGAGGGGAAGTTTTTCCGATGCCGGGCGACCGCGGCAAAGACGACATCCAGATCAGATACAGCCTCCCCTACGCTCGCGCAGATCCGGGCCTTATGCAATATGTCTTCGGCGTGCACGGCTGTGATATGCGCCTGTGAGGGCACGGGGTGGTCATGCACAAGATGCAGGTCGGCAAAACCCGCGTTTTTCATGGCTCGGGCCACAAGTCCGATGTTCTCCGGGCTCTGAGGCCGCACCAGGATCACACGGAATATCTTTTTTGAGTCAGGCTGGAATCCCATGCTCTCTCCTCCAGGGGTCTTCTTCGGGGCCGGATGGGTACCCCTGGAGCATCAGAAACGCCCGGTGCTCCCGAATCCTCCCTCGCCTCTCTCCGTGTCATCCAGGCTGTCGGCCTCGCTCACCGATACTTCGATCACCGGCTGGATGAGCATCTGAGCGATCTTCATGCCCTTGGAGATAGCGAAATCGCCTCGGCTTAGGTTGATCATGACGACCTTGATCTCCCCTCTGTAGCCCGCATCCACAACCCCCGCCAGCCTGTGAACTCCGGATAAGGAGATCCCGCTCTTGTCCCAGACCAGCCCGACATGACCGGCCGGGATGGCGGCCTGGATCCCGGTGGGCACTGCATGCGCTTGCCCCTGATTGAGGACCATGTCAACGGCGCTGAAAAGATCCAGCCCCGCGTCACCGGGATGGCCGTAGCGGGGCAGTTTGGCGTCCGCGTTCAGCCGTTTGACTTTGAGTTCCATGCTCATGCCCCTTCGATCATGACGTTGGGGATATACTCTCCCGCGATTACGGCCAGCCTGACAAGTTCTTCTCTGCTGCAGGATGGATGGTCGGCATACTCCGGATCCAGAGTGCGGCCAGCGACAAATGGCTGCAGCCTGTATTCTGCCGCACCCTCTAGCATCTCGGCGATGGCCCCGATGTCCCTGCCGGACAGCAGGCCGGGCACCACCGTGGTCCGGAAGAGGTGGCCGCATCCGGATTCCCTGAGAACGGCAATGCTCTCCCGGATGGCCTCGGTATCGACAGCGCCACCCACGGCCTTCGGATATTTTTCGAGAGGGGCCTTCACATCCATGGCCACAAAATCCACCAGTCCCTCCATGATCAACTCCCGCAGCCGTTCCGGATAGGCCCCATTGGTGTCGGTCTTAACCAGGAATCCCTTTCCTTTAATGGAACCCAGGAGGCCCCCCACATCTTCGTGCATGAGAGGCTCCCCTCCCGTGATGCAGACAGCCTCGAGAAATCCCCTGCGCACATCCAGGAACTCGAGGAACGCCTCCCGGGACATCGTGCTGAGAGACGCCGGCTTCAGGACCAGCTCGGCGTTATGGCAGTATGGGCAGCGGAAGTTACAGCCCCCGGTGAAGACGGTGGCCGAGAGGTGGCCGGGAAAATCCCGGGGGGCGAGCTTCTCTAACCCCTTGATTTCAACCAATCCGTCAACTCCTCCTGATCGTTGACGACCGTAAGGACTTCGCTCTCCTCTTCGATGATCAGCGTGGGAAGGATGATGCCGCCCTTATCATCACGCTTGATAACCCTCAGATAATCCTGGATCTTGAGCTTGCCCTCCCTGCGTGTGAGATTGAACTCGTCGCCTCCTAGTTCGCTGGTCCTGAGAAGGGACTTCAGGCCATCACACTTTTGGCAGTTCGGATATGTGAACAGCAGGTACTTCATGGTCTGCTCCGTTGGTAATGACCGTGTAGGGTGTCCGCTCCTCGAATTCCTGTTTTTTACCGTCGTTCCAGGTGGACACAGGCCGGAGATAGCCTACGATCCGGGAGTACACCTCGGTCGTTTCATGGCAGTCCGGGCATTCCGCCACTTCACCTCCCAGGTATCCATGGTTGTGGCACACGCTGAAGGTGGGGGTGATGCTGAAATAGGGCAGGCGGGACTCAGAGATCTTCTGGACCAATTTCTTGCAGGCAGTCCCATCGATGGATTCCGGCAGGAAGGAGTGGAAGATGGTCCCGCCGGTGTACAGGGGCTGAAGGTCCATCTGGTGCTGGAGCGCCTCGAAGATGTCCCGAGTGGCATCCACGTTGAGCTGGGAGGAGTTGGTGAGGTACGGGAACTTCTCCGTCCCCGCCGTGATGATGCCGGGAAATCTCTGTTTGTCCATCCGGGCGAGTCGGTAGGAAGTGGACTCCGCGGGAGAGGCCTCCAGGTTGTAGAGGCAACCGGTCTCCTCCTGGAACTCCCGCATGGTGGAGCGCATGAACTTGAGCACGTCGACTGCGAATTCCTTGCCCTCCGGTGAGTTGAGTCCCACGTTCAGGAAGTTCAGGCAGCACTCATGCATCCCGACCAGCCCGATGGTGGAGAAGTGGTTATCGAAATGCCCCAGATAAACGGAGGTGTAGGGCATGAGGCCCTTCTCCAGCATGTTGTTCACGATTTCGCGCTTGGTCTCGAGGGATTCCTTGGCCAGTGTCATCACATGTTTCAGCTGGTTGAAGAACTCGTCCCGGGTCTGGGCCTTATAAGCGATGCGGTTGAGGTTGAGGGTCACTACACCGATGGACCCGGTTGAGTCACCGGGGCCCCAGATGCTGCCTGGGCGCTGCATGAGCTCCCGCTGATCGAGGTTCAGGCGGCAGCACATGGCTCGGATGTCTCCAGGGTCCATGTTGGTCCCGATATAATTCTGGAAATAGGGGATTCCGTATTTGGCCGTGACCTCGAACAGGAGGTTGGCATTGGGGGAATCCCAGTCAAAATCCTTGGTCAGATTGTAGGTGGGAATCGGGAACGTGAAAACCCGGCCCTTCTGGTCGCCGGCGCGCATCAACTCCAGGAAGGCGCGGTTGATCATGTCCATCTCGGCCTGGTATTCGCCGTAGGTGGATTCCTGCTCTTCGCCGCCGACAATGACCTTTTTGTCCTTCATATCATCAGGAACGGTCCAGTCGAAGGTCAGGTTGGAAAAGGGTGTCTGCCATCCCCAGCGCGAAGGCACGTTCAATCCGAAGATCAGTTTCTGCACATCTTGCTTGACGGATTTGTAATCCAGCCCGTCCGACCGCACAAAAGGAGCCAGCAGGGTATCCACGCTGGAAAAAGCCTGGGCGCCGGCAAACTCGGCCTGCATGGTCCCGATGTAGTTGACCATATGCAGGGTTGCCGTCTCCAGATGTTTGGCGGGGAACGAGTGGGTCTGGTTGGGGACATGACCGAATCCCTTGCGCAGCAGGATCTCCAGCGACCAGCCCGCACAGTAGCCGACGATGGGATAGGACAGGTCGTGGATGTGCATATCGCCATCCAGATGGGCGTTCTTCACATCCTCGGTGTAGATGTGGTTCAGGGCGAAATTCGCGAGGACCGATCCGGCGATCCGGGCATTGAGACCGGAAAAGCTCTGTACGCCCTCGTTGCTGTTCTCGCGGATGCGCCAGTCCGCGTCGTTGATGTAGTCTTTGATCAACCTCTCCAGGTTGATCCCGACCTTCTTGGCCTCACGGATGCCCTTGTGTCGTTCCCGGTACAGGATATAGGCCTTGGCAACATCATGGTAACCCTGTTTCATGAGGACCATTTCCACAATATCCTGGATCTGCTCGACCGAGGGTGTGGTGTAACCGCCGAATTTTTCCTCCAGGACAAACTTTACGATGTCCGATACGCTCTGGGCTGCCCGCCGATCCTCGATACCTTTGGACTCCATGGCCTTGTTGATAGCGGTTGTGATCTTATCATGGACAAAATCGCTGACTTCTCCATCCCTCTTCTTGATCCTTGTGAGAGTTCCCGACATACGATAGCTCCTTTCTTCCAAAATACAACGCTATCCGCAGTTTGGCAGATCCGGCTCAGGCCCCATCACCCCCCTGTGTAGCCCTCCCATAGGGGGAGATTCCGTTGGAACCTCACCAATATGTTGTATGTGTGCGCTCGGAAGGGTACAAAATGTTGTACCCGCGTCCTTCACTTTAGTATTGCCGCTAAGAGATGTCAAGTATTTTTTGGAGATTCCTTGAAAATATTTTCAGCGAACTTCC
>JBGUED010000078.1:0-8382 GCA_041821525.1 Candidatus Aminicenantaceae bacterium
GTGCATAAATGGCCTGGACTTTCTGGTTGATTTTTTCGACACTGACCTGCTCACCCGGAAGGAGATCGAACTGGGACAATATGAATTTCTGTGAGAGGCGTTCGTTGCCCATCACGCTTAGTTCGCCTATGGTCAACAAGTCTTTTCTCGCTTCTCGACTGGATCGCTCCACCCGAGACAGACTATACCGTTCCTTTATTCTCAACAGCTCTTCCCTGGCCTCTTGGGCTGCTGCCTCGCCCTGCTCTTTGATCTTCGTCCGTTTCTGGGGAGAAAAAAAATCCATGGCCCCCAAGCCCGTCATGTCCGGCTGAATCAACATGTCCGCGTCCGCAGCGTTGTCCCGCCTGTGTTCGTGTTCGACCAGGCGTATGCTCTGAGAGAGGATGCGGTTCGCCGAATCCAAGCTCTCCAGGCCGCCCAGGGGTGTGGTCAGGTCGACCGCAATGACGATGTCCGCCCCCATCTCCCGGGCCACATCTACCGGCAGGCTGTTGAGGAGCCCCCCGTCAACCAGTAGCTGATCGCCCCATTTAACAGGACTGAACACAGTCGGGATGGCCATGGTGGCACGAAGGGCCAGTGCCAGAGATCCCTCTCCGAGGACTACCTGATTGCCTGTCACCAGGTCCACGGCCACGCAGCGAAAGGGAACGGGCAGATGATCGAAATCGCGCTCCGTGGCATAGGGAAACGTGAGAACTGACAGCATCTGAAAGATGTTCTGCCCGAAGATGAGGCCTTGAGGAGCCGAAGGAAACCAGTCGTCCCATACCAGATCCAGCTGATATTTCCCATCATCCTTCTTATTGAAGTAGGGTCTTTGGGAGCGGGGGGGGAGGTCACGAAACAGCATATCCCAGTTCAGTCCCGCCGTGATCTTTTCGATTTCAGCGCCGGTATGGCCCATGGCAAAGAGAGCGCCAATGATCCCCCCGATGCTGGTCCCGACTATGTAATCGACGGGAACATCCAGCTCGTCGAGCAGCTTCAGGACGGGGATGTGAGCCAGCCCCTTGGCACCGCCCGCTCCGAGGACCAATCCGATCCGAGGCCGTTCCAGGGCATAGAGCGATCCCAAGCAGAGCAGGAAGAGCATTACAGCTATAGCGAGGGATCGTCTCATGGCCGTACTCTCGAAAGATCAGTAATAGAACCAGATGGTCCTATAATCGCGGATGTTCTCGCCGCGAGCGGCCAGTTCCTCCAGGTAGTCATAGATGGGCACATCGATATAGTTATAGGGAGGGACCGGCTCAATGTTCTTTTCCCAGGGATGGAATTCATATACCCGGGATCCGTCCGGGAGCACCATGACCAGCCTGTGGTCCTGCCAGGAACGGAGGTGGTTTTTCCCCAGCTTGGGGACGTTGAACACCGGCTCATCCGTACGGTCAAGACCGGGAAGCAGCCTGGCCTCCTCCTTTCGTTCCTGCAAAATGCGGGCGATGGGAACCATATACCGGCGGGTTTCTTCCTTGCCTTTCATGTTGAAAGTGTAATACGGATCCACACCGATCAGGCGCAGGTCTTTGCGTAGCTTGGCGGTCTCGAACCTCCGTGAGTTTTCCAGAGTGAACACCGCCTGGTTGTAGACGCCCATCCCAGTACGCCGGATCTTTTGTATGGCGTCCCGGGCCTCCGGAGTGATCTCATAACAGTGCTCGAAATGGGTCACAACGGCGACCTCCCTCCTCCCAGGCTTGTGGGCATCGCTCAGGATCTCGAGCAGCCGATCTGTCCAGCGCATTGGCAAAACCACCGGCGTGCGTGACCCGATACGGATCCTATATATATGCGGAATCTCGCACAGGGCCTGCATCAGCCAGGAGATCTGCTCGTTTTTCATAATCAAGGGATCGCCTCCCGTGACCAGGATGTCGCCGATGGCCGGATGTGCACTCAGCCAGTCCACCGCATCCTGCAGGTTCTTCTGAGGAGACATGGCCCCGGGATCCAGCACTTCATCGATCTCCCAGTTGCGCTGACAGTAGACGCAGATCTGGGAGCAGGTGTTGAAGGGTTTGATGATCGCGATCCCCGGATAGCGGCGAGTGATCAAATCGACGGGGGAGGTGTCATGTTCACCCATAAAATCGAACATCTGTCCCCGGTCCCGCCTGTGATCGGCCATGATGTCGACGTAATCAGGAGGTGGGATGACCTGGGCCCGTACAGCATGGTCGTAATCCAGGGCGATCTCCCGGTCCATGAGATGGAGGTAATAGGGTGTGATCCCAAAGGGAATCCGGTTCTGTATCGCCTTGTCAATGGCCTCCTGCTGCTCCGTGGTCAGCTCGATCAGGCTTTTCAGGGGTTCCGCGGTGCGGATGACATGACGAAGCTGCCATCTGTAATCGTTCCAGTCCTCTTGTGATGCTTTGAAGAAGTGGAGGATTCGATCCCGGTTCTCCTTTCGCCAGGTGATCACGTCGGGCTCCAGCCCCGAAGGATACTTCTTGAAGTATTTGTTGATGGTAGAGCCGAGTTCATCCAGGGCTTCTGAGCGTGATGCAGCCGCTTCCCGTCCCTCAAGGCGAAGGAAATCCGGGATCCCCTTCTTTGCCTCTCGCGACTCAAAATAGATGTTGGATTTTCCGGCCACTCCCCGAAAAAGGTTGATGAACTCCATGAGGAACCCGACACCTACCGGCTGATCCAGTTCCTCAGTCCTACCGCGGGCCAGCTTCCAAAGGTTGTCCAGTGCTGAGGTCCCGGTCCTGTATTCGTTGATGGGTCCGATGATACTCTTGAACGCACGTATGCATTCCCGCACCGTGGCCTTTTCCAGAATGTGGAAGTCATTGTCCAGGTCGAACAGCCGTCTCTCTGTTTTTTCGAGATAGATAAAGAGTGATCGCCGTGCCTCCTCCAGGGACCGGGATCTCTTGATCCTCCTGTGGATCTCCGGGTTGGCCTGCCACAACCGCTCGAGGTAGGCGTCATAGTTCACTTCGAAGCGGGGCTTGACCATCTCGACGGCATCGGTAAATACATCATCGATGATCTTGGTGTGGAGGGGTTGGGAACTGCGGTTTTTATCGTTCGGCGAGTTTGGCATGTCTGTGGTCCTTTTTCCGGTATCCCGGCCAGCTCCAGAACCGGTTTTTAACAGTGTAAACCAGACCAGGGAAAAAGGAAACCCGCCTCGAGAATTTATCAATAAAGACAATAGGCGGACGTGTCTCGACATTCCGCCTGAAGCTCCCCGATGGTCTTCCCGAGGACAGGATGGACGGCTCCCGCAGAGATCTCACTTAGGGGCACGAGCACAAAATTGCGTGAAGCCATACGGGGATGCGGGAGCTGCAGCCGGCCCGTGTCCACGACCAGAGCGCCGGCCAGCAGGATATCGATATCGATCAAGCGGGGGCCGCCGACGTTCCCGAGGATTCTCCCCATATCGGATTCTATGGACTTCACTGCCTCCAGGAGCTCGCTGGGACCCAGGTCCGTCTCCACCTCGATGGCCTGGTTGAGATACCAGGGCTGGCCGAGACGCCCAACCGGTTCCGTCTCATATAGGGATGACTCCCTCCGGATCCGGATCTTAGAACGCTCGAGCCGCTCTCTGCATTGCCGGAGACAATCCTCTCGATCGCCCAGATTGCCTCCCAGCCCAAGATAGTACCGCATGCTTTTATGATATCAGCTTGCGCACATAGATTCAAAAACATCCTCAATGCTTGAGAAGGACGGGCACAAGCTCATCCGGATCTTGGAGAACGGCAGGGTGGGATACAGGAGGGGGAGACAGCTTCGAGTTATTGATCTTTCGGACGGTGGGTGGGATACAGGAGGGGGAGACAGCTTCGAGTTATTGATCTTGCGGACGGTGGGTGGGATACAGGAGGGGGAGGGTTGGTAGGGGTGGATTTTTAGGGAAAGTTCTGGCAGTATGAATAAACCATGCTCAAGATCGAAAAATGGAGGATCGAGGAGCTAGCGCTGGTCCTGAGCGACATTGTTGCATCCCTGCATCAGGGAGAGAACCGGGAGTGGGCCAACGTCTTTGTGCATTTCCTCAGTGAGGCCGAACGCATCCATCTCAAGGACCGGGTGTACATCGATGAATTCAAACGCCTGGTGCACAACATTCTCTGCTGCTATCTCGAAGGGGATTCCTTCCGTCGGATGATCTTGTTTCCCGGGAACTCAGAAGAAAGTCTGACGCGGAACAAGCAATTCCACCATCTGCAGGCGAGGCTGTATCATCTGCTCACAGACCTCCAAACCCGTTTCGTGGTATTCGTCCACTGACGGTCGTCAGAGACTAAGCAGCCCCAGGTTTTTAATCACCCGCAGTGCCGAGAGGGTTATCCAGAGTTGGTCTTCCAGCGTAGCCTTCTTTGACCCAGCCGTCCAGTAGCCATGGCTATCCTGGCGCTGCAAAAGCCATTCGAACGCCTTTTTGGTCCCTGGATGTTCCACGGTAAAGCCGATCTTGGCCAGCGAGTCCAGGGTGCTCAGTATGTCGGTCGCCCAAAACGGGTAGGTAATCTCTTCCCAGTAACGCGCCTGCTGGCGATCTTCATAGACATCGGGCTTAAAAAATCGCTCTGTCATCAACTCGCCGGCCTTACGGGCGTCTTTGTTCTTACGCCAGGTAGGAGAGGCGGCCATGGCCCGCAGGACCATGCCTGTGACCAAGTGAGAGGAAGGACTGGAAGGATCGGGCTTAAGCGGTTTTATGTTTTTCTGGGCAACCAGGTTGTAACGTTCTTTCAGCTCGGCTTTGTCGATCGTACGGTAAGGGATGACCCAGCCACCATCTGACTGCCGGTTTCGACTGAGCCAGCGGAATCCTTTCTGTACCCTCTTATCCCCATCCAGGCCGAACAGGCAGAGCACTTCCAGGGTCAGGGCATGATAAGTCGGC
Source organism: Candidatus Aminicenantaceae bacterium (assembly GCA_041821525.1). Classification (GTDB taxonomy): domain Bacteria; phylum Acidobacteriota; class Aminicenantia; order Aminicenantales; family Aminicenantaceae; genus JAUXEH01. Next base: position 4,880 of record JBGUED010000078.1, read on the forward strand.
GCGTACTCGCTGAAGTATGCTCCGCGAAAATCCCCTTCATTGGTCTGGGTGGTAAAAAGGAATTCAACCATCCTCTGGATCTCTTCGAGGTCCATGTCGCAGGCATAGTCATAAAGCCTGAAGGCATTGTGCAGGGTCTCGACGATGTAATACGTCTTTTCCCAACGCGGATTGCCCTCGTACTCTTTCCGGCACCATCCTCCGTTTTTTCTCTGGCTTTTCAGGATACGGATCCGGGAGGCGAACTTCTGCAGGTTCTTGTACTCCCGCTCTATAGGCACTTCCAAGATATCCTTTTTCAGCCAGTACAGAATCGGGAGATTTCCCCTTGCAAGTAAAAATTCAATGGCCTTGTTGGTGTTGGCTATCATATTTGCTTCTGATTTAATCCTGATGCTTAATGATGCATAAAAAATCGAACGGCTCTTCAGAGGGATTGCGGAACTGATGCATGGCCCCTCCTGGAACGAACAGGCTTTGGCCCGATGTGACTTCCGTCTCCTTTCCGGGTCCTCCATATACGCTACCCCGGCCGCTCATGACCTTGACCACATGCTCGAATTCGTGGGAGTGAAAGGGGGTGTGCCCCCCTGGGTCTACGCGAAAATGCCGCATGACAATGGTGTCCGAACCATCCTCCGGACCGATCAGAACCCTCTTGAAGACTCCTTCCACGCCCTCCATCTCCATAGGTACTGTTTGAACGTCAACATCCTGCTTAATAATGATCACTTTCAGTCCTCCTGAGCGTGTTTACCAGGGCCATAGATCACCCTCCCGGGCAGCTTGCCTGTGTGTTGATCGTGTTCGACTACGGTCTCCCCGTTTACGATCACAAACTCCAAACCCCGGCTGTACTGGTGCGGTGAAGAGAACGTCGCCTGATCGCTGAAGCGAAGGGTGCCGAAATTGGGCGCGATCCCCTGCTCCGTAATTCGTTCGAAAAGCTGGTCCACAGGATAGGTATGTCCGCCGCAGTTTCCCCCGATGACCGTAGTCACTCCCTGCAGGACATAGTTATCTACGGTCGGCACATCGATGATGGCACGGTCACAGTGGGTGTGGACATCGATAAAACCGGGAGTGACGATGAGGCCTTTGGCGTCGATGACGCGGTGAGCCGGACTCCCGTTGATCCGGCCTATCTTGACGATGTGATCGCCCCTGATTCCGATGTCTCCCACATAACCGGCCGTGCCAGACCCATCGATCAGCGTGCCGCCTCTTATGATCAGGTCATAGCCCTGCGATGACTTACCGCAGTAAGTACCGGCAAAAAGGGACAGGGCGACCAGCAGCAGTGCCGGCCACAGCCCCATTCTCCGAGCCATAGCGCTCTCCTTATCTCTTCTAAAGATATAAATTCTATGCCAAGTGGGAAAGTCCTGTCAAATTTTAGGGAAAACGTTTGATTTTAGCGCGGATATTTTTTACCATGTAAAACTTGGTTTTTTACCCATAGACAAAGAATTATTGTGCATTCGGAGGCTGATATGAGCGAATTCATCTACCTGGATAACGGGGCAACTTCTTTTCCCAAACCGGAAGAAGTCTACACTTATATGGACGAGTTCTATCGGAAGCTTGGAGTCAATCCGGGCCGATCCGGTTACGACATATGTATGGAAGCGGGCGAAGTGGTCGAGGATACGCGCAAGGCTCTGACAGCTTTTTTCAACGGCACAGACCCCAACCGGCTGTGTTTTTCCTACAACTCAACAGATGCCCTGAACCTCATCGCCTTCGGCATGCTGAAAAAAGGGGATCATGCCATCACCACCACCATCGAGCATAACTCCGTACTCCGGCCTCTGTATCATCTTTGGAAGTTCAACGGGGTAGAGCTCGACCACATCCCCTTCGATGATAAGGGTTTTGTGGATCCCGACGATTTTAAGAAAAAATTCAAGTCCAACACCAAACTTGTCATGGTGAACCACGCCTCTAATGTAATCGGGACCATCCAGCCGGTCAAAGAAATCGGGCGGCTGTGCCGGGAAAACGGAATCCCCCTGGCCATCGACGCCTCCCAGTCCGTGGGAAAAATCCCCGTAGACATGGAAGACCTGAACCTGGACGTGGTGGCCTTCACCGGACACAAATCCCTGCTGGGGCCAACCGGGATCGGCGGCCTCTACGTACGCGAAGGGATCGAGATCCGCCACACCCGAGCGGGCGGTACCGGGGTTCGGTCAGCTGTGAAGACCCACCTCTATGAATACCCCTATCGTCTGGAGTATGGGACGCCCAATACTCTGGGGATCGCCGGGTTGAAAGCGGGGCTTGATTGGGTGGAGAATAAAGGTCTAGCTGCCCTCCATGCCCATGAGATGAAACTCACTCACATGCTGCGAGACGGACTGGCAGGAATTGAAGGCGTCACACTATACTGCCAGGATGACCTGACCGACCACATCTCCGTGCTGCTCTGCAATGTGGACGGGATGGAAGCCCTGAATACCGGAACTCTGCTGGATGTGGATTACAACATCGCTTGTCGCACGGGACTGCACTGCGCGCCCCTGGTGCACGATCAGCTGGGTACGTCTGAGATCCATGGAGGAGTGCGTTTCGGCATCGGCCCCTTTAACACCGAAGCCCACATCCAGGCAGCGATCAAGGCTGTGGCCGAGATCGCTGAGATGCAGAAGAAAAGGGCTTAGATCAGCACGGTTCCAGTACGCAGCAGCGTGCGGCTCCCTGCGCTCGCAGGCACTCCTCCCGTGCTTCATCGCTCTTTAACGTACAGCAGTGGATGGAGCAGATCTCCGGGCTGCGCCGGAAGAGCTCCGTGCTCAGATATTTCATCCCTGTGTCCGGTATGACCGTGACAATGGTCTTGCCTGCGCCCAGTTTTTCAGCGACCTGAAGGCTGGCGAATACATTGGCGCCAGCCGAATACCCACAGAAGATCCCCTCTACGCGTGCCAGGCGGCAGGCGGTCGCCTTGGCTTCGATATCCGACACCTTGACCACACCATCGCTGAAAGAATGGTCATAAAGCTCTGGAATGAATCCCTCCCCTATCCCCTGAATCCGGTGGTGACCAGGTTCTTCTCCGGAGATCACCGCCGAATTTTCCGGCTCGATCACATAGATCTTGATGCCGGGATTTTTCTTCTTCAGGCCCCGGCTGACACCCATGGCGGTCCCCGAGGTGCCGACTCCGGCCACAAAGGCATCGATCCGCCCCCCGGTCTGTGACCAGATTTCCTCCGCAGTGGTGGACTCATGGGCAAGAGTGTTGCTGGGATTGGCGAATTGATTGGGCATGTAGTGGCCCGGTTGGGCCGCGAGCTCCACGGCCCGGGCCATGGTGGCCTCCAGATCCTCAAGCGCAAAGGTCCCGGGTTCGGGAGAGCCCTGGCTGAGGACCAGCTCGATCTCGGCCCCGAAGGCGGTTATCATATCCTTGCGCTCCTGGCTCATCTGCTCGGGCATGACCGCGATCATATGGTATCCCTTCATCGCACAGACCAGGGCCAGGCTAGTGCCTGTGTTCC
>JBGUED010000079.1:0-8341 GCA_041821525.1 Candidatus Aminicenantaceae bacterium
GTTGAGCATCACCAAAGAAGATGAGCCCGAATGGCACCAGGAATACACCTACGATAACGACACGATCACGATCGGTCGGGACATCAAAAGCGATCTCCAGCTGGAAGGAACCAAGAGTGTCGTGAGCAGGCGCCATGCCCAGATCAAGCTGCAGGGGGACAAGTATCAGATCCAAGACCTGAACAGCCGCAATTTCACCTTCCTGAACGATGAAAAACTCAAGGCCGGCGGCGATCACGAACTCAAGAACGGCGACATCATCCGGGTCTGTGATTTCCACATGCAGTTTTCTGGCGTTGAACAGGAAAAGGCCCAGTATACCGAGAGGACCATCCTGGATTACCCCAATCCGTTCCTTCAGGATGCGGTCCAACTCAGCGTCCTGTTCAAACAGATCTGTGCCAAGTATGACCAGGAAGACTTGGACCGCAAGGAAGAGGCCCTGCAGGAGGCGTTCCAAGGACTGATCTCCAACCTCGAGATGCATACGGCCCTGGATATCCTGGGCCAGGCGCTGCAGCCGGGGCGTCCACTTGTATCCCCTCCGACGGAAGATTTAGGGGAGAGAGTCGAGCTCTCTGTGTCCGAGGAACAAGGGCTGCAGAATATGCTGCTGGACTTTTTCGTAAAGATGATCCAAGCTCGCAGGCAGTTCCGGATGGAGTTCATCGGCGAGACCATGATCAAGTCCGCCAAGACGTTTTCCATCTATAGCTGCACGCCGGAGGAGTTGAAGAACTTCCTCTTTGACCCAAGCCTTTCCCCAGAGGAGTCCCGCAAAAGGATGGCACAGTTCAAGAGCCTGGTGGATGAGTTGATGCTGCATCAGATCTCTCTTCTCGACGGCTACAAATCCAGCGTGAGTTCCGGCAGCAGACAGATCATTAAACGGTTCGACCCGGAGACTGTCAAGAAGCAGCTGGCCGATAAAAAGAGCTCCATCTCCAGCCTGATCCCCCTGTTCGGTGCCTTGAAACTTGTGGACCAGTATGCCGGGATTCACCGAGAACTGGCTCAGGAAGATCAGAGCATCATCGAAAAGAAGTATTACCGACCCAGTTATGTGAAGCGCTACAACCACTGCATGGAGGCCACCCTCAGGGATGATACGCCTCCTCCCGGAAAAAAAGGAGACAAATCGGACGATTGAATCCGAATGGATGAGGAAAGCAACATGAAAAAATCATATCTGAAAATCGTCACTGGGGCGCGGGTATGGTCCTATGGTGGATTGACAGTTCTTGTGCTCCTTCTGGTCGCGTGCGGAGGGAGCAAGCAGATCGATCTCAACCTGCAGGGAACCCAGGAAATGAACAAGCAGCAGTCTTGTGTGATCTATGTGTATCAACTGCGCACGGACACCAACTTTATGAACGCTTCGCTCGAGTCTTTCTGGGAGCAGGGGCGCGAGAGTTTCGCGTCCGACGTCGTCGAGGAACGGAAGTATCAGCTGGTGCCCGGTGAAACCCGGACCGATCTCCTAACCCTCAAGGAGGACACGGTGTATCTTGGGGCAGTGGGGGACTTCAACGATCCTGACAAGGAAGGCTGGCGACAGGTATATTCTCTGGAGAAGAAGATCCCCAAACAGCTTTACATCGTCATCGGCTACAATCGGCTTGACATCCAATAAATAAATCTGGGGCATCGCCCCCGGCGGAACGCCGAAAGGAAATCACATGTCACAGAATCAAAAAGTGGTATGGTTTGAAGGGATGAATCTCGATCCTCATCACTTCCAGCAGTGGGACCGCGCTCACACTTCGGCCCTTGCCTCCAGGATCCGGTCGATCGCCCCCTATGATTGGGGACTGCTTGAGATCGATGTGGACAAGGATGCCCTGGTTAACGGGCAGTTCCATCTCCTGCGCTGCAGAGGAGTCACTCCCGACGGGCTGGCCTTCAACATCCCGACGGATAATCCTGCCCCCAATTCGAGGGCCATCCAGGATCATTTTGCCGCCACCGAGAAGGACCTGGGCGTGTTCCTGGCCATACCCGTCGAAAGGGAACAGGGCAGCAACTGCCGGTTGGAAGGAGATCCGGGCGGCAGAGAGACGCGGTTCATCTTCCAGAAAAGTGTGGTCACAGATGACAACAGCGGGGCGGACCAGCGGGAAGTCGGGGTGGGGCGAACGAATTTCCAGATCCGTTTCACCGGCGAATCCCATGAAGACTTCAGTACGCTCAAGATCGCGGAGATCGTCCGCACTCAGGACGGAAGCTTTGCCCTGAGCAAGAGTTTCATCCCTACCTGCCTGGCCATCGATGCCTCAGAGAATCTCGTGGCCATCGCGCGCCGACTCCTGGAACTCTTGATCACAAAGAGTGCGACGCTCGGATCCGGGCAGCACTTCAAGGGACAGACTAGCCTTACATCTCGGGACATCACGCTGTTCTGGGCGCTCCAAACACTCAACCAGAACATCCCCCTGCTCAACCACTACCATACCATCTCCAAAGGACATCCGGAGGCACTCTATCTCGGGCTGCTGGCCCTGGCAGGGCAGTTGACCACATTTTCGCCAGAACTCAATATACACCCTCGTGAGCTGCCCACCTATGATCACAATGATCTCGGAAAATGCTTCAATCTGCTGGACAACAAGATCCGCACACTGCTCGACAGCATCGCACCGTCCGCCAATTATATCAACATCCCCTTGGAGAAGAAGAGTGAATCCCTGTTCCAGGCCCAGGTGGGGGACGCCAAAGTTTTTCAGGAGATGAAAATATTCCTGCGGGCCAGCGGAAACCTGCCAGAGAAAAAGATGATCGATGAGATCCCGACAAATCTGCGGATCGCCTCTCCTGACCAGATCAATGCCGTTCTGAGCAGCTTCCAGACAGCTCTGGCGCTCAAGTATACTTCTGTGCCTCCCTCTGTCCTGCCTATGACGGAGGGGAGCTACTACTTCCAGCTGCAGGCGACAGGTCCCTTCTGGGATGCCATCAACGCCAGCCAGTCCTTTTCAGTATTCATCCCCAGTGAACTGAAGGGCATCATCATCGAAGCCGTCGCCGTCTAATAGGAAGGATAATCCGATGAACACCACTGATACTGTGATTCAGAAGGTGAGGAGAACAGACAAGAGGAGCCTCATGGAGGTCTGCTCCGGAGGCTTTGCTCTGCTCCTCAAATTGCGTGACACGAGTGAATACGGCGAGCCAGAGCTGCTGCGCCAGCGCATTCTGGACCTCCTGGGCCGGATCGAACATGATGGCAAGGAGGGGGGCATCGAATACGACGATATCAATCAGGCGATATTCGCCTTGATCGCCTTCCTGGATGAGACCATCATTGCATCAGACTGGATCCACAAGGATGTCTGGTTGACCAAGCCTCTCCAGCTGGAATTTTTCAACAGGTTCGACGCTGGCCAAGAATTCTTCAATAGGCTGGAAAATCTCCGGCAAAGGGCTCATTATCATGGAGATCTGCTGGAGATCTACTATTTCTGCATGGCGTTGGGATTCAAGGGGAAGTATCAGCTGGTCGAACGGGAGAAGCTGCGGTCTATCATCGAGGGAACCTATTCGGATCTCAGGCAGCTGAAGAAGAGGTCATCGGAAATCTTGTCTCCGCACGGGGACAGAAAAGAGGAATTCATCGAGGTCATGACCCGAGAGGTTCCCATCTGGGTTGTACTGGTGACTGCCTTTGCGCTGGGTTTTTTCTTTTATCTCGCCATGACCTTTCTCATCGGCGGGGCCGCCAGCCGGACTCTGGATCTTATCAGCAGGATAATATGATGACGACGACCCCGATGGAAGTCATTTTGCTCATGGAGGATTTTAAGTGGGCTTGCGTGAATGGTGACGCATGAAAATAATGATGCTGCTTCTAAAGAATAAAAAAATATTGGGTGGATTGGGCTTCATCCTCTTGATCCTCCTCATTCTGCGGGGAGGGGCGATCCTGAGGATGAGTATGAACACGCGGCTCCTGATCATCATCATCCTCCTCTTCGTGGGGGTCCTGTATCTTCAGATCAGGGCGATCCAGGCCCGACGTGGGGCCACCATGCTGGAGCAATCTATCCAGGCCCAGGCAGATCAACAGAAGATGGGCATGCGTCCGGAGAAGCGGGAAGAGATCGACAGCCTGAAAACAGAGTTGAGCGCTGCCATCGAGACCCTGAAAAAGACCAAACTGGGAGGGGGCCGCAGCGGCACCTCAGCCCTGTATGCGCTCCCCTGGTATATGTTCATCGGACCGCCGGCTGCCGGGAAGACAACCGCCATCATCAATTCCGGGCTGGAGTTCCCATACGGCTCGGACATCAAGGGCGTGGGAGGAACACGCAACTGCGATTGGTTCTTTTCCAATTCTGCTATCCTGCTCGATACTGCAGGCCGCTACACCACTGAAGAAGATGACCGGGAGGAGTGGCAGGCGTTTCTAGATATTCTAAAAAAATACCGGAAACGCCGTCCCATCAATGGTGTTTTGGTCGGTGTGGCCCTCACCGACCTGGTGGGAGCCAGTTCGGACGACATTGAATTCCATGCAAAAAACATCCGTCACCGCATAGAGGAGCTGGTCCAGAAGCTGGGAGTCCGGTTCCCGGTCTATCTGGTCTTCACTAAGTGCGACCTGCTCCAGGGATTCGTCGAGCTCTATGAGAACATGAGCCGCAGGGAACGCGAACAGATCTGGGGATCCACCTTCTCCAGGGAACAGAGGACTCAAGACCCCAGGGAGCTCTTCAACCAGGAGTTCGAGGTCCTGCTGCGCTCGCTCTACGATTTTCGGTTGAAGAGGCTGAGCGGGCCGACCAAGTCGGAACTCCGGAACAAACTCTATATATTCCCCATGGAGTTTGCATCCATCAAGGACAGCCTGGGCTATTTCATAAGTATGCTGTTCCAACCGAATCCCTATCAGGAAAATCCGTTTTTCCGCGGTTTCTACTTCACCAGCGGGACACAGGAAGGCGTGCCCATCGACCTGGTGATCCAATCCGTTGCCAGGCAGTTCGACCTGCCGGCGAGCATGCTCAGCGAGCCCGAGATAGAGAAAAAGAGCTACTTCATCAAGAAGCTGTTCACGGATGTGATCATTCCCGACCAGAACATGAGCATGCAGACGTCGGGGGCTGCGGTGCGTCGAAACCTCGTCCGCATCGGCGCGGTGGCGATCTCGGCACTGGCACTGGGATTGTTTGTCCTTGGTGTGATGCAGGGTTTTATACGCAGCCGTGTGGAGTTGAGCGGAATTAAAAGCTCGTCCGCTCTGATGGAAAATGTGCGCTGGGATTCCAGCGCTTCCCTGGTCTCGAATTTTACCTACCTGGACCGCCTGCGGGAACAAATGGTGCGGCTGATGGAACACGAGGATGGGCCGCCCGTCACTCGCCTGGGGATGTACCGGGGCAACACGGTCCTGCCCCCGGCCCGTGAGTTGTATTATGACAGGTTCAAATTCTTTGCAGAGAGGATACTCTACCGCGGACTGCTCCAGAAACTCGTAGATTATGGGACCGGTGCATCCTATCCACAGGGAAAGGTCAAGGATTATCTCCGCGCCTATCTCCTGATCAGCTCTGAGATCGCACGCCTGGAGGAAGATCCCAGCTACCGTGAGTTTCTCAAACAGCACTTCCTGGCCATCCTCGATGAAACCTATGCCCCTCCCGCGGTTCCCGAAAGCAAATATGTGGAGCTGAGGCCCCTGATGGAGCGACAGGTCGAATTCTATGTCGCAAACCTGGGGAAGGAGGGCGTCCCAGGGTATGAGAGCGATTCCCGCCTGATCAACCAGGTCCGGAACGCCATCCTGATGAACGAGAGGGACAGCATCGAGAGCGTGTACGCTGAGTTGAAGTTCGATCCCCGCGCGGCCCAATACTCCTATATCACCTTGACCAATGCCTTGGGAGACCGGCACGATGATCTGGTGACGAGCACTGCCAGGGTAGCCGGCATCTTCACCAAAGATGGGTACGAAGAGTTCTTCGAAAAGGCCGTGTATGAGCGCCTCAACCGCTTGGGCAGGGAAGACTGGGTCATGGGCGAGATCGGACCCCAAACAGGAGCCGAACAGCAGAACATAGAGGAACTCGCTCGGGAGATAAAGCGCCTGTATTTCAGGGAGTATGCGGAGCAGTGGTGGGAATTCCTGCGAGCCGTGGAATTCAAGCCGTTCGACAATCTCTTGAAGGCCACCAATGCGCTGAAGGCCTTCGGGGACCAGGATGAGTCTCCCATGGTCAAGCTGATCAAAACGGTTTCCGAACAAACCCAGTTCGTTGCCATGGCAGGTGAGGCTGGGGGAATCCTGGAGAAGAGCAAGGAAACGATCGGAAATCTCTTGCAGGAGGAGGAGGGCGCCTCTGTCTATGATCAGCAGCTGATGAGCGAACTGACCCTGGCTTTTCAAGATATTCATGCGCTGAGCCCGGCTCCGGGAGAGGGGGCGTCAGAAGCGCTTTCCGGGATCCTGGGCCAGTATATCGCTGTCAGCAGCCTGCTGGAATCCATGCTGGACGATCCGGAGACCAAGTCCAAGGAGTATGCGGCCAAGGTCCTCATGGACGGATCGGGAGAACTCCCCCTGGCGGTTACGGCCATCCGGCTCAACCTGAGCAAGCTCGACTCCGATGCCCGACGTGCCATGTTCGAGCAGCCACTCATCCAGGTCTGGCAGTCACTGCTGGTGGATGCCCAAAAGGAACTGAATTCCCTGTGGGCAGCCAAGGTTTATGAAGAGTACCAGAATAAGCTGGAGAGCTACTACCCCTTCAACCGGGAAGGCCGGGACGCCACTATCGCAGATGTCGAGGCATTTTTTAAGCCGGATGTCGGCATCTTGTGGGGATTCATCGAAGAAGACCTGGCACCATTCATCAACCGGGACGACTGGACCTCCATGACTTGGGAGGATAAGGGGATCGAGCTTTCTGCTGCTGCTCTCGAAGCTCTGGTCAAGGCGGAGACCATTCGTGAGGACCTCTTCGATCAGGGTGGATTCCCCATCAATTTCCGCATGCAGCCGGATGGTTACACAACGGTGTCGGGATCTGTTCCCTTTGTCATCAAGATCGAGATGAGCGTTGACGGCACGCAGCAGTCCTATGAGATGGGGCATAAGCAGTTCCAGGAGTTTTTCTGGCCCCGGCAGGACGGCTCCCCGGGAGCCCGTCTGCAGATCCTGATGCGGGAAAAGCGTGTAGAACCACCGGCCAAAGAATATCTGGGGGCCTGGGGCTTCTTCCGCCTCCTGGAGGAGGCCGAGATCACGCCTGAGGCGTCTTCATCGACCGCGTACAGAGCCTCCTGGGAGTTCTCCCACAGCCAATACAAACTCAAAGTCGTTTATCGGCTCCAGGCCAGGAGTGTGGCCAATCCCTTCAAAAACCTTAGGGAATTTTTCAGGTTTGTCTGTCCCGCTCAGCTGGACTGAAAGGATGCAATGTGAGCATATGAACACGTTTTATTATCAGGTTTCCTGTTTCGGAAAGCTGCCCCGCTTCGGTGACTTTGTCCGCTTCAACTCGGGCGGCTCTGAGGTCCGGGCTTTCGAGCTCTGGATCCAGGAGGGCCTCTATTATGCTCAAAAATACTACGACCGGGAATGGGATGACGTCTACCTGCACTCACCCGAATATCAATTCCTGTTCAATCCCAATGGGACCGACAGATTCCTGTTGGGGGCGCTCCGTCCCAGCCATGATAAGAGCAATCGGAAATACCCCTTCATAGTCACCCTGCGGATCGGGAAGGACCTGGCGGACGGAGCAGACGTATTCGCGTATTTCCCTGTGATGCTCAGCCAGTTCCTGCAGCTGGCGGTACCTGTGCTGGACCAGGCTGATCAGGCGTTGACTCCCCAGGACCTCGCGAATGAGGCGGAGCAGCTGAATGAGGCAGTCGCAGTCGACATGGAGGAGGCCCTGGGGCAGTTCAAGGATTTTCTTCAGGACACAAGCCTGGCACAGTTCTGGGAAGATGTGTTGGGGAGCGCCGACGATCCCCGGCGGTTCAGACTGATCAAGAACCTGACGGAGGTCCTGCTTCCTTTAAGGGGGCATCCCACCCAGCCGCTGACCCTGGGGCTGCGATTCCCCCTGGGACAGAATGGCGCGTCCATCCATCGAGCGGTCTGCTTCTGGATACTGGCGGTTGCTCGGATGCTGGGAGATTCTCCCCTGGCTCCAAATGCCTTCTGGGGCCGCCAGGCTGAAGGAACAGAGCGGTTCCTTTTCCTGTATTTGCAGCCGCCGTCCTCGAAAAACATGATCCAGCTGATGAGGCCGGGAGAGGAAAACGATGCGGTCTGTCACCTGGAAGAAGAAGGCAAAGACATCTCATCGGATGCCGCATTGTCAGGCCTGTCCCC
>JBGUED010000080.1:0-8245 GCA_041821525.1 Candidatus Aminicenantaceae bacterium
GTAATACGCCCGAAGAGGAACAGGCACGCATTGATATGATGGTCAAACTCTGTCGGGACTATGAGTTTATACTGTTAAAGTTCGACGGTGTTGTGGGCGGCCTGCGTCCAGAGAAGCAGGATGCTTTTGTGCGCATGATGACCGAGTGCCGCCGCTTCAGCTCCGACCTTATCCTGCTCAACCACCGGTTGGGCCTGGAGCGGGCTCAGGCCCAAGCCACCACGTTTCTCTGGGAGGGGAAGGAGACCTATATCGATGTCTGGTCCACCAACCGCACGACAGCTCCCCACCACCGGGCTGATGCGATCTCGCGCGGCCTGGTCTCCGATCTGCTCAGGCTCACCGAGGACCATGGTGTGTGCCTCTCCTCCTGCCTGGATTACTGGGAGGATGACCTCGTGCTCCAGGCCTTCAACCGCTCGTTCATCCTGGCTCCTCAGCTCTACGGGAATCCCTGGCTGCTGCGCGATGATGAGTTCCCTCGCCTGGCCCGGATCTTCAACCTGCACCGGCTATACCGCGACATCCTCGTGGACGGGATGGAGCTGCCCGAGGGCCGGTTCGGCCCTTTTGCCGTGTCCCGAGGGGACGGGACAACGCGGCTCATCACTCTCCGGAATCTCGGCTGGGAACCAGTCACCTATTCCGTGCCGCTGGACGAGAGTATCGGACTCGAGACAGGAGGTCGGGTCCACTGCCGCAGGTTCCACCCCACAGAGCGGATCCTGGGCGATTTCCGAAAGGGGGAGAGCATAGAGGTGGAGGTGGCGCCCTACCGTTCCTGCCTCCTGCTGGTCACTACCGAGGCCTGCGATGAGCCGGGCGTTCTCGGCAGCGACTATGAGGTCCTTAAAAATGTCATCGGGGAGCCGGTGGCTCTACGGCTCCTGGGAATGCCCGGGACAGAGGCCCGGATAAGTCTCCCGAACAGGGGACCGGATTATGCACAAGCACTTCTGGACGGCAGAGAGGCGGATGCCCTGCTGGCCGGAGAGACACTCACCATACGTTTCCCCGGAGAGCAGATCACGCGGGATGTTCACCGCCGGCTGTCTGCCATGCAGCCCTGTGACATCCCGGCCGATGCCGATGCCTTATACGAGGCCACCGTGTATGCCGCAGATAACAACGCCCTGGAGGTGCGGTCGTTTGAACGTTCCGGGCCCACTCGTATCCCCCAGGTACAGCTCGCGCGGGATGCTTTTTTCGATCAGGCGGTGTTCATCGAGCGGGGGATCTGGGACCGCAACCTCTTTGACAGCAACCAGTCCACGGGATTCTGGCCCTCGCGCAAGTACCGCATTGACCAGCGTGTAAAGGGCGGCTGCCTCCGTCTCGACCTGGGTCAGGTGACGGACATCGACCGCCTCGTGCTGCACGTGCCCGATGAATACTCGCTCCAGCCCCTTCTGCTGGACGAAGGCAATTATGTAGAGGTCTCCCGGGACCTGATCCACTGGGACCAGCTGACCTTCCTGGCGGGCATGCGGATGGTCATCGAGCTGCCGGGCCCGGTGCGGTACCTCCGGTTCCGTTCTTATCCGGACAGGATCATGGAGATCGAGGGCTTCAAGCACGGGCGGCCTGTGCTGCGGGAGTCCTGGCGGGCCTCCAACCTCTTTGCCCACCCCGGCCGGATGCGTCCGGTCAAGGCCTGGTCGTCCCGAATCGAGCTCGATCAGTGGGTCAAGGGAAGCTACCTCTGCATCGCGCTGGAGGGGGAACACGGGGAGGAAGGGGCTTATGCTGCTGTCAAGGTGGATGGCAAACTCATCGGATGCCCGGACCGTGCCCCCTCGTATCCCTCCAATACCTGGGAGTACTGCAATGCCCGGCGTGATGGGAACTACACCTACTACGTCCCTGTCACCCAGGACATGATCGGGAAGCCCATCGACGCCTATGTGCTGGCCTATGACGAAGAGAAGACGGATGTGAATCCCGTCGTGTGGGTGACAGCCTATCCTTTTCCATACGAAAGCCGGGACCTGGAACTGGTCCGGTAAGGAGGCGCCGGTCCCAGGGCATGCTGGAGCGGGCATCAGGACGCGGTCCGGGCCTCTGCTCGAGCCCCCTGAACGCCTGCCCGCCGAAGTGTACATGACCCCTGAAATACGCTATAATCGTCTGTTCAAATAATTTGTATAAATAGCGAATTAATAATTCGACCGATGACGACATCATAAGTCTCATATCGTAACCACCTGATAGGTTTCTACAGGAACGGAGGCAAAGTGAGGAGAGGATTCCTTTCCGCCTGTATTTGGCTTTTACTGGCCGGCACCCTCCTGTCTTCCCCCGACGGGACCCTCAAGGGCCGCGTCTTTGACAGAGAGGGGAATCCCCTGGCTGAGGTGAAGATCGAAGTGGCGGATTCGTCCGCCTATGCCGTGACCGACAAAAACGGGATGTTCGAGCTGGAGGTCCCGATCAAGGATACGCTTTCCCTTACCTTTTCCCATCGCAATTTTGTGGTTCAGAGCGTGGAAGTGTCCTATGCAGAAAACGCCGGGCAGCTGATGCACATTTTCCTGACTTCGAAAAATCCCATTGTTATGACTTTGAAGGAGGAGGTCGCTGTGACAGCTGAGGCTGATTCGATCATCGACGTCAGCCTGCCATCGCACAGGACCATCCTGCCCAGCTCTGTCTTGACGGAGATGGGCTCGGCGAATATTGCCGAATCCGTAGAGAAGGTCCCCGGAGTGTCCAGCGTGGGAAAGGGGGGCTACTCCATGGTGCCGGCTATTCGAGGGCTCGCCGAGCACAGGGTCCTGATGCTGGTGGACGGCGTCCGCATCACATCGGAGAGGCGGATCGGCGCCAGCGCCTCGTTCGTCAACCTGAGCGACATCGATCGTGTAGAGATCAACCGCGGCCCCTACTCGGTCTTCCATGGGTCCGGGGCGGTAGGCGGCATCATCAACATCGTCACCAAATCGCCAGTTCCGGATTCTCCCCTCAAGGGCAATTTTTATCTCGGCTACAACTCCGCCCGGAATGAGCGGGCCGGCGCAGCCACGCTGACCGGCTCCCTGGGAAAATGGGCCTGGATGGCGGGGGCCAACGGGAAGAAGGCCGACGACTACACCGCCCCCTCGGGTCCGATCGAATGGTCCAGGTATTCGGATTACGGCCTCATGTTCAAGGTCAACCGGCAGGGCGACTCCTCCCGCTTCTACGCCTCCTTCTACCATAACCAGGGGATCGACATCGGCAAACCCAGCCCCACGTCCCGGCTCAAGCCGCGCTGGTATCCTGACGAGCGGAATACGCTCTTCACGGTCGGTTATGAGCTCCAGAATGTCTCTTTTCTGGATAATCTCAGCCTGAAATTTTTTGCCTTGGACAGCACCCTGGAAACCCAAGGGGACAACCTGTGGGACGATACTCTGACTTTGAAGAAGCGGAGCCTTGCCAGCATCGAGGGCACGAATTTCGGCTTCAAGCTGCGTGGCGGCAGAGAACTGGGACGAACCCACTCCCTGAATTTCGGCCTCGACTATTTCGGCCAGGGAGGCGTCAACGACCGGAACACCGAATGGCAGTACGACGAGCAGGGCGAGATCATAGAACAGACTGAGGAGACGTCCCTGCGGGAGGCACGCAGGAGCAACATAGGTCTCTATCTTGACGACAAGATCTGGATCACTCCAGCCGTGGCTCTGAGCCTGGGAGGACGTTTCGACTATGTCCAGACCAGCAACTTGGATTCGGAGCGAAACCGGATTTCCCGGGACGACACATTTCTGTCGCTGTATGTGGGATCGATCCTCCAGGTCACTTCGCGCCTCTCGTTTTTAGCCAACGTGGGCCGGTCTTTCCGGTTCCCGACCATAAGCGAGCTCTTCTACACCGGGCTTACTGGGCGGGGGACGGTGTTCGGGAATCCGGAGCTCTCCCCGGAAGACAGCCTGAACTTCGATGTGGGCGTACGTTATCTGCATGACAGCTTCTATGCCTCGCTCTTCGGCTTCAGCAACGGTATCGACGGCATGATCCAGAAGTACGCCGGGACCGACCGAGAGGAGTATTTCTATTTGAACCTGACCCGCGGCCGCATCACCGGGATCGAGGGCGAGCTGTATGTCTCTGTGATGAAGGACGTGGAGTTCTTCTTCAACTTCCACCACATGCAGGGCAGGGAGAAGGATACGGACTCAGCGCTGAACTACATTCCTCCGACACGGCTCACCTTCTGGGGCAAGTACTCTCCGGGCCATTTCTGGGTGGAGCCGCGCGTGACACTCTCGTCGGCTGTCGACGATCCCGGGCCCCTGGAGATCGGCGTCGGCGGGTATGTTCTCTTCGACACGATCTTCGGGTATGAACTCAACCGGAACCTGACGCTCCTGGCTATCCTCCAGAACATCCTGGACGAAACCTACCGCCCCTCGGCAGATGAGTTGGGAGTGGATGCTCCCGGCCGGGGATTGGTCCTGCGCGCTAAGTTCGGATTCTAGGCCCCTAGATCAGAACATTCGAATAACGCCCCGCTCAGATACACGGCATGAATTCCTTTCCCTTTCCAAAGGGATTGAGGGCCTTATCGATCTTGATCTTCTGCTTTTTGTCCGACATGTCCAGGAATTCACCCCTGCCCACGGATGACACGATCTCCACCCTGGGGCCGAAGATGTCTTCTTCGTTTATCTCGCGGACAACGGCGATCCGTGAGTCGCTCAATTGGATGATGGTCCCCACGGGCCATACACCGAGGCTGGCATAGAACTTATCGAAGAGCTCGGGGTCGAACAGCTTGCCTTTTTCCTCGCTCATGATCTCATAGATCTTGTTGGGAGGGTAGTCTTTCTTGTACGTCCTGCGCTGAGCCAGCGCGTCATACACGTCACACAGAGAGACGATCAGCGATGCCACGTGCGGTCTCTTGGGATAGTCCACCTGGGGATAGCCCTGCAGGTCATAGCGGCGGTGGTGCTCATAGGCAACGACCACGGGGATGATCCCGAGCGTGTCTATGTAATTGGAGAGTATTCTGGAGCCGAACAGGGGGTGCTCCCTCATTTTGCGAAACTCTTCGTCATCCAGCCTGGCTTTCTTCTTCAGGATCCTGGATGAGATGGCGATCTTGCCAATGTCGTGGAACAGGGAGGCGACTCCCAGTTCCATGACATCGTCCTTGTTAAATCCCAACCGGGAGCCCAGGTGCATGGACAGAATGGCGACATTGCAGAGGTGAGCGAAGGTGATCATGTCCTTTTTTTTGACAGAGATGAGCGTGATGAGTTCCTGGTGCCGCCCCATGAAAAAGTCCAGCATGTTTAACATGTCGAACCGGATATCAAGGTTTTCCACCGCCTTTCCTTCTACGATATTTTCGACCGTGGCGCCGATGGTATCCAGGGCATTGTCATAAAGCTCCTGCATCTTGTTCCAGTCGTCCCGGCTCCTGAGCTGGTCGAGGTCGATGTCTTTGATCTTGCTGGTCCGGATGTTCTTGATCCCGTTCTGGATCAGGAGTCTTTCCGAGTCCCTCTGAAACTCGCCCTTGGCTGAGGAGAGGAGAGCGATGAACCTCCGCAGCTCTTCCAGCGTCAGAGCCTGATGGATGTAAATGCGCTCGATGTTCCTGTCTTTGAGATAGTAGATGACGGACCTGAGTTTTTTGCTCAGATCGAAGAAAACTTCGTCTTCCCAAGCCAGCTCATCACCGACGATCCCGATCACCAGCTCGATGGTATTCTGAAAGATTTCCCCCAGACTGAGGAAGGCGTTCTCTGTGACCTCCAGGGATTCAGGGTGGTTCTCGGCATAGATCTTCCCGGTCTGGACAGCTGAGAAAAACATGCTGATGGTTTCCTTGATCCTGTCCTTCATCCCCATTTCTCCAGAACACCGGCAGCGGCCTCCCTGAGCTTCCGGTTCCAGAATGCTCTCCTCTTCTCCAGGGTCTCCAGATAGGGCTTCGCCTCCTGTATGTTTTTCCCTCCCACCATGTGGATGTGTTCGATGATCCCGTTGTTCCTGATCCCGAAGGGAGACTGGATCAGGAAGAGACGGTTTAGGGCCTTTTGGCGTGTGCCCCCGTCTTTGACGAGGATCAGCAGAGCCTCCGCCTTAAGGGCCATGTCCTTATCCCGAAGGATCGGCAGCAGGAATTCCGTCTCATACAGAGTGATCGCCTGCATGGCCTCCAGCACCACTCGCCTGATGCGGGGATTCTTGTGTTTGAAGATATGTTTCAGGGTGACGAAGGAGATGCGGGAATCAACCATCTGCAGGCCCTCGATGATCCGTTCGATGAGGTTCGTGTCCGAGGCATACGTGTCCAGGTTGAGGTTGAAATAGAAGAGGTATTCCGTGTGAAACTTGAAATAGGCCTTGAGGATATAGGGAGTGACTTTGCCTTCGGTGAAGATCTTGTCCAGGTAGACATTGACTTGGTGGCAGCTGTGATTGAACTTGGAGATAAAATACTCCAGGTAAAGGTCCAGGTCGCCTTTGAGGATTGCATTCTCCACGAATTCGCACAGGCGGCCTTGAAGTGTTTTGTAGGCCTGCTCTCCCGATACCACATGCCCGCGTTTTTCCAGATCATCATAGAGCACTTTCAAAAATTCAAAGTCCCTCTCTTCTGCGATCCGGTCCCACTGATCCAGTATCCTCTTCAGGAGATTGATGGCGGCCTCGGGCTCGATTTCGTTTTCGAACAGGTTGGCCATGATGAAGCGGCTGTTCCGGTACAGTTCATCATAGTCGAAGCTCCGTTCCTCTTCCCAGGTCATCTGTTTGAGCAGAGTATGCAGCGTATTCTGATAGACGCTGGATATCTGATCGCTGTCGGGTGCCTCGAGCAAGTTTCTGAGCTTGTCTATGACTTGCGTATTGTCATTCAGGATCTCATTGGAGTGGAACATCTTGGATATCTGGTAGTTGACCCGGCCCTGTTTTTTGTTTTCCACGAACATGGAGAATATTTTCACGTTCAGGGGCTCAAAGGACTCGTCCTTGAGCATCTCTCCCCAGAAGGTGAGTGCAAGGTCTTCCTCCAGAATGCCGCTTGTCATCTGCTGCAGCTCACGGAAGGCCTCTTCGGGTGTCTTGTCTTTCCGCCGCATCGCTGCCTTGATGAGATCTTTGCCGCACTCGGTGAATCTCTCATCGTCATTATCCTTCAGATAGGAGAAAAACTGTTTGAACGTGTCTTTGGTTTCCTGGTTTTCCGCGATTTCTGCGGGCGAAAATTCCTTTATGACTCTGGCAAAATTATCAGCCAGTTCCAGGATCTGCACCTCGTTCTCTTCCTCCAGCGCTTCCTGCATCAATCTCACCCAGACTGCTTTGAGCTCTTCCCCCTCACCCTGCAACAACTCCCGATAATCCAGTTCTTCGATGGAGATGCTTTGGATGCCCTCCTCTTCCAGGATTGCAGCGGGTCCGCCTGCCTTCAGCACATCCTTGGCCGGTTCGGATAAACGGGCGATGAAAACCTGCAGTTCCCCAGGATTGATATCTTGATCGATCTCAATCGACTTGATCTTGCGGAAATGGAACAGCCTCGCCAGTTCCTGGAAGATTTTTTCCTTTTCATAGAATTGTTCGTCTATGAAAAGGGAATGGGGAGTGAAACCAATGGCGACAGGGATGATGAATTCGAACAGGTCATCGAGCCTTATCCTGAGGTCAACGATGCCTTCAGCAAAAGCAGGGTGCTCGAATGAATAGATGGTGGCATTCCGAAACGCTACTTTCAGCGAAATCACAAATGCCCGAATGGCCGCTTCTTTTTCCAAGTTTGTTCCACCACCCTTGGTTTGTTCAGGGTCAGGATACCAAAGATCGTTTTCCCGGGCAAGCCCTCTCTTAAAGATTTGTCTCTTAAAGGTTCCCTGCCGCACTCCCTGCCGGCCTCCGAAGCGGGCACTCGTCCAAGAAGCCTTTGATCGTCTGCGGGCAGGTTTGGGAGGCAGCGACAGGTGTGGAAAAAATGTGATTTCAACTGTACACTTTGGCGATAACAACGACTAAAATACATATAAGGAAGCGGGCTAGTCCCGAAAAATGTGCATGGGCAGGAATTTACCGTGCAATCCACGGAGGAAACAATGAGGAAGACGATCATCTTTACCCTGTGTCTGCTGCTGGTAGGATTCGCCGTGTCGGCGAAGAACGACAAAGACAAGGACAAAGATCACTGAGGCTCCCGCCTCGCGTGCCCGAACCGTCATTGGAGCCTCCTTCGTCAGTCGAAGACTCTCTCGTCCCAGGTCGATCCGGTGACTCC
>JBGUED010000081.1:0-8243 GCA_041821525.1 Candidatus Aminicenantaceae bacterium
TCCGCGCCCCTGCTGCACTAGGTGGTCGCGCCCCTTGGCGCCGGGCTTTCCCAGGAGCGCAGGCAGCAGGTCGAAGCTGTCCGGGCAAGCGTCCCCCGTGATTTTCTGTCCGACCAGGCTCGCCATGCTTGCCGCGATATCGATCACACAGACGATCTCCTCCGAGATCCCCGGCGCGATGGTTCCCGGCCACCGCGTGATAAAGGGCGTGCGAGTGCCTCCTTCGTAGATGCCGTATTTCCCGCCGCGGAAGAGGCCGGAGGGCTTGTGGCCGCCGAGTTTCTCGATGGCGCCGTCCTGATAGCCGTCATCGAGCACCGGTCCGTTGTCACTGCAGAAGATGACCAGTGTGTCTTCCGTAAGCTTCAGCCGATCGAGTGTTTCGAGAAGCTGACCGACACACCAGTCCGTCTCCACGATGGCGTCGCCGCGGAAGCCGAGAGCGGTCTTGCCTTGGAATCTCTCGTGGGGCATGCGGGGCACATGGATGTCATGGGTTGAAAAGAACAAGAAAAAGGGTTCTCCTGCGTGCTGTTCGATGAAATCCACCGCCTTTTTTGTGAAAACATCGGCCATGTCCTCGTCGCGCCAGCGGGCCGCATGCCCTCCGGTCATGAAGCCGATCCGGCTGATGCCGTTGATGATCGATGAGTTGTGCCCATGGCTCCAGTCCATCTTGAGGGTGTCACGGTGTGTTATCCCGGTGGGCTGGCCATCAGGATTATCGTCTGTCACGGTGATGGGATCGTCGGGATCGAGGTTGACCACCCTGTGGTTTTCCACATACACGCACGGTACACGATCACCCGTTGTAGGCATTAGGAAGCAGTAATCGAATCCGATCTCGAGCGGCCCGGGTTTGAGCTCTCCATTCCAGTCCGGCGCGGGTTTTTCACCCAGGCCCAGGTGCCATTTCCCCACGATTCCCGTGGCGTATCCCGCCCGCTGCATTATGGAGGGGAGCGTCTCGGTGCCGGGCTGGATTAGGGCGGTGGCATTGGGTGGTGCGATTCCTGTGCCCTCTTGCCGCCAGGCGTATTTTCCCGTGAGGAAGGCAAAGCGGGTGGGGGTGCACGTGGCGGCGGAGGTGTAGCCGTCTGTGAACCGTAGGCCCTCGGCGGCCAGGCGGTCGATGTGGGGTGTGGCGACCTCGGTGGCGCCGTAGCAGCCCACATCCCCGTATCCCAGGTCATCGACCATGATGACGATGACATTGGGCCGCTGTTCAGCCTCATGTGCCGATTGACAGGCGGCAGTTGCCAGGGCAGCTGCCAGTCCAAGCAACAAGAGGTGTCGTCTCAAGCCTGCTTCAGAGTGTCGCATCATTGTCCCTGCTCCTCTGGACCATCGGGGATGAATAAATCCCTTATTATGCCCAAAAGGGCCCCAAAAGTGGCGCTTTTAGCTCAAATTATTGCCACTTTTAGGTGTTAACCCTATTATAATCAATAGGATTTCATGGTCCGTCCCCAAACTATTTCTTCTTTTCCAGGAAGGGGACACCTTTTGTCATCCAGTCGGGGGCGTCGGCGCCCTTCAGGTAGTGGTCAAAGTACTGTTTCATGCGGATCTGGAAGTCCTTCTGGTTCTCGATCTTTCTCAGGTGGTGCGGTTCTCCCGGATACGAAAGCAGGATGACCTCCTTGCCCAGCCGGCGCGCTGCTGTGTAGTACTCGAGCCCCTGGTTCCAGTCCACGGAGCCGTCGTCTGTGCCGTGCAGGATCAGGAACGGCACCTTGATGCCTTCGGCCTGGTGCACGGGCGACTGGCCGAGGTAGTGGTCCATGTCCTCCCAGGGCGTCTTGCCCAGGCGGCCCTGGCCGAACTGGAGCAGCGGCTGGTTGGTGTTGCCCGAGGACTTGTAGAGGATGTTGTACATGCTGATCAGGTTCGTGAGCGGCGCCCCGGTCACTACACAGGCGAAGATGTCGGTCTGCGTCACCATGAAGGATGACTGATAGCCGCCCCAGCTGTGGCCCTGCAGGCCGATCCGCTCGGGATCGGCATAGCCCAGCTCGATGACCTTCTCGACGGCCGGGATCACACACTCGAGCGCATTC
Organism: Candidatus Aminicenantaceae bacterium; assembly: GCA_041821525.1. GTDB lineage: Bacteria > Acidobacteriota > Aminicenantia > Aminicenantales > Aminicenantaceae > JAUXEH01. The sequence continues at coordinate 2,061 of JBGUED010000081.1, forward strand.
GATCCGGGCGTTCCGTCCGCATACACGATGTCGGGCATCAGCACCAGGTACCCGTCGCTGGCATAGGTCGACATGTGGGGGCGGTCGTCATAGACCGGCATGGAGTACTGGTGGTGGCGTTGGGACATCTTTTCGTAGTGGTAGACCAGCATGGGATATTTCTTGCCCTGCTCATAGCCAGCCGGCAGGGTGAGGGTGGCCTGGAGCCTGGTCCCGCGTGTGCTCTCATAGTCGATCAGGACGCGCCGGCCCCAGGCATACTCGGCCTGCTGGGGGTTGGCGTCCGTGATCTTGGAGGGCGAGCGGAACTCGGGATCCACGGCATAGTAGTCCGGGAAATCCACGAAGGTCTCCTGCGAGTGGATCAGCACCTCGGCATCCTTGGCCTTCTGGGGCCGTCCGAAGCGGTAGTCCTCGAAGACGAGCTGGATTGGCTTGCTCCCGGCCTTCACGCTGTAGAATCCGCTCTTTTTGGTCCACTCTCCGTAGGCGGACAGGAGCAGTGTCCCGGTTGTGTCAATGGTGTCCTCTTCCGGGTCCAGCCGGATATAGCCGAACCGGATCTGTTCCTGCGTGCCGATCCCCCCGGTCAGGTTTTTGACACCGCTTCCGTCCAGGGCGACCTGATACAGATCATACTTGTGGGACATGATGACGGACTTTCCGTCCTTGGCCCAGCCCGCGGGCCGGTACCCTGGCTTGGCATCGTACTGGTGGTCATCGTCCTCGTTCACGAAAAATCCGGGCGCGTCCGCCTTGAGGTGAGTCGTTCCGGCTGTCTCCATATCAAAGACATAGAGTTCCTTGTCTTTCAGATACAGAAAATACTGTCCGTCGGGCGAGGAGCCCGGGGGGCGCTCCAGTCTTTTTTCGATCACCTGCTTCTCGTTGGTGAGGGTGTCGATGCGATAATAGTCAGCTTTGCCGCGGCTTATGTCCAGCTGCAGCACATAGGGCGCGTCATCCCTCCCCAGGCCCCAGCGGCCGTCCTTGGTCGTGGTCACAGTTCGCATGTTGGCGTCAGCCAGCTGCACAAACAGATTGTCCTTCATGTGATACACAGAACGATAGGTGTTTTCCCGGTTCCTGCTGGCGCGGCGCATCTGCACAGACTGGATCTCCTCGTCCTTCCAGTGCCACACGTCCACGTTGGCCACCTTATCCTTGCCGGGTTCGACCTTTTCTTTCTGTTCTTTGATGCCCAGGAATACCTTGGTGGCGTCCTTATTCCAGTACAGCGAACCGAACTGGCTGATCACCATGTTTTCAGGGAAGGTGGGGTCGTTCTTCGGGTCGTACGCGGCCGCTGCTACCCGGTTCTTGTCGATCCCGGTAAAGGTCAACAGCACATTGGATTTCTGAAGCATGTCCTTGTCTTCCGTGCCCTTAAGAGCTGCCACCGCCGTACCCTCTTCATCCCAGGTGAGCTGGCTGTAGTCGTGCTCTCCGGTGTCCAGGGGGCGCATGCTGCCCGTGCTCAGTGTAAGCAGGTAGACTCCGTTTCCGGCCTTGCTGTCTGCATCCACGATATAGGCCAGGTGCGTGCCGGGCTTGTTGAAGGCGAATCGCGACACATTGCCCAGGTTGAGTGTGGGCCCGTCTTTGAGCGAGCGCAGGATGAGGTCGCTCCCGCCGTGTTTGGCCTTGGGGTCACTCTTCCGTTTTTTTATCGCCAGGAAGTAGGACTCTTTGGAAAACACAAAGGAGTCCGCCGCCTCCACGGTGTATTTGTCACCCGTGGCCAGGTTGAGGAGCTCCGCCTTGAATACAACGGGCTTTTTGTCCTTCTGCAGCTTTTCCTTCTCTTCTTTGAGGGGCTCGATCCGGTAGGCCGCCCAGCCGGAGTCGTCGGAAAAAGCCGGGCGCGCGCCGCCGGCGATCTCATAGATCGTGTCTGTGGTCAGACTCTTGATGTAGAGAGTGTTGTCCCCGTCATTGGGCTGGTACCCGTAGGTCGCCCACTTGCCGTTGGGCGCTATGGCGGGCGCTGTGATCCGCGACCACTTGGGGTAATCCTCGAGAGTCAGGCTCTTTTTCCCGTCTTCTTGGGCTGCGAGGTCCTGAGGCAAAAAGCCTCCAGCCGTTAGGATGAAGATGATGGCCAGGACGGCCAGCCAAACGTGCGTATTACGGTTGAGGTTATTCATAGTGCCTCCTTTTTCGAAAACATGCCCACCAATTCTATGCACCCGCGCGTGTTTTGTCTACCGAATCGGCCTTCTGTTTGCGCTCCTCTCCGACAACCGCCTTCTGTTTGCGCTCCGACAACTCTAACCTTCAGATAACACATAGGTTCATATGTTAGAAGGAATGCTTTTTAGCCTTAGAATCCAAATTTAGGCCCCTTATTCACAGTTATAAGACCGAATACCAGAGGTGCCGACAGTGTAATTATCCTAGATATCAGGGGAGGAGATAGCCGATGCCCCGGCTGAAGTGGAGGCCAGCCAACAGGCAGGGGATGCGGAGCAGTCCGCCGAGAGAATGTGTTTTCAGGCTTCCATGCACGGCGCTTAGCGCCAGCATCACGGCATAAGCACCCGGGATAACGAACACGGCCCCTCCCAGCGCCCCAAACACCAGGGCGGCTGCCAGGCTGGATCCCATCCCCAGGAGGAGCAGGGCGAGCAGTGTTTGGGCGAGGCGGTGAACCCCTAAGATTCGGCATGCCCGGCCCAGCTGGAAGTTGCGGATGAGAAGGCTGTGCCAGTCCGTATCCCGGAAGTGTTTGACACAGACACTCTCGGCAAACACGAGCTTGCAGCCGCTCTTTTCGATCCTGTTCCCCAGGTCGACATCCTCGTGGACTTTGAGAGTGTCATCGAACACACAAAGTGTCTCTGTCCCTCCAGATCGAGCGGCCTCGCGTTTTCTGGAACGGGAGATGTCCAGAGCAACTCTGCGCGAGATGCCCATATTGAAGAGCTTGGGATAGTATTTCACCAGGCGGCTCCGGGGGAGCAAAGACAATTTTCCCCTCACCAGGGGGGAATGCAGGACATAATCCAGGGCTCGGTCGAATCCGGAGGCCCCCTCTTCCAGGACATCCGGCCCTCCGACCATGCCGGTTAAGGGATCCACCACCAGGGCCTCTTCGTAGCGCTCCAGCCAGTCGGGGAAAAACCGGCAGTCATCGTCCGTGAAAATCCAGTATTGCCCCCGGGCCTCTCTGCAGGCGGCATTCAGGAGCGCTGCCTTGTGCTCGAAGGGACTCGGAACATAGCGGATGCTTACGGCAGCATATCCGGCTTCCTCGGCAACGATGCGCTGGCTCTCCTCGTCGTCCCGGTTCCCTCCCACGAGCACCTCGAATCCCTCGCCGGGAAAATCCAGTTCCTTAAGAGACCGTAGAGCCTCCTGCAGGAACTGTCCGCTGTGGCAAACAGGCAGAATGACGGTAAAGTGTGGATCTTTGGGCATGTGCTTTGTTCTACGGGGTGAATCGATCGTATACCAGTCGATTTCGGAACGCAACATTCATTGAGTAAAATCCTATGCACAACGAGGTAACAAAGTTTACACCTTGGCACATGGTGAGCAATTAGGCCTTAAATCAGCCATATTAGGCCCTAAAGTATGATTTTAAGCCGAAAAAGCCCACTTGCTAACGACTGTTCTCTTTATAAATCTGCCGGTTACGATTGTCGGAGCATAATAAGTATGATACACTTTTTTCGAACCGTCAGCGGATCAAAGGGAGTAATCGTCATATGGTGGCACTGCCGAGCCGGGTTCTTGTGATTGCAGACTATGACAAGCCTCACTTCGAGGAGCATCTGGGAGGAGGCTTGGACTTTGTGCTGTCCCTGGGGAATGTCCCGTTCAACATCCTGCAGGAGATCTATGACCTCTTCCTGAGGCCAATCTATGCGGTCAAGGGCTGTCACGACCCTCCAACCCCGTTCCCCAGCTGTGTGGAGGATGTGCACCGCAAGATCGTCCAGCACCGGAAATGGGTGATCGGCGGCTATCAGGGAATCCGGTCTGACAAGCCGGAGGGTGCCTATCAATGGGAGGATGCTCAGGCCGGCTTTGAACTCAACCACTTTCCCTACGTGGATGTCTTCATCGCCCATGCCCCGGTCTATCAGATCACCGACACGTCGGGTAATGGCCACGAGGGCAGCCAGGCCCTGCGCCGCTACATCGAGGACAAACAGCCGCGCTATGTTTACCACGGGCACGTGCACTCGGAGATCGGGGCCATGGTGGGGGAGAGTGCTGTCGTGAGCGTGTTCGGCGCCAAGCTTGTCACCCTGCGATAGAACTTTTATTTTACAAATCCGTAAATTCTACTATAATGGTAGACATTCAGTTGTTAGATTGCTGGGAAAAATTTGTTAAAGTAAGTCTTCAAACCTAACTTTTGCTTTTAAGGAGAAGGTCATGAAACGTTTCAGTATTTTCGGTCTTGCTGTAATCCTGGGTGTACTCCTGGTCCTTCCATCCTCCACGTTTGCGCAGGGGGATCAGGTCCGGCCGAGCCTCAAAGCGAGCGTCTCTCAGACTCTGGGGGTCGATACTAACATCACCATCGTGTACAGCCGTCCCGGTGTGAAGGGAAGGAAGATCTGGGGAGAACTGGTCCCTTACGGCCTGGCCCCGGGAAACAGGTATTCCAAGGATCAGCCCTATCCCTGGCGCGCCGGTGCCAATGAGAACACGACCATCGAATTCAACAAGGATGTCAAAATCGCCGGGAACAAGCTGGCCGCCGGCAAGTACAGCATCCACATGGTCCCCTCGGAGAGCGACTGGGTCGTCATCTTCAATACCAACAACGCGGGTTGGGGCAGCTATGCCTACAACAAGGAAGAAGATGCGCTCCGTATAACTGTGACCCCGAAGAAGGCCTCCAACCAGGAATGGTTGGCATACGGTTTCGGGGACCTGGCCGCGACCTCAACCACTGCCTACCTCCATTGGGAAGAGCTGGTGGTCCCCTTTAAGATCGAAGTGGTCACAGAATAAGTATATTTTGCTCTGATCTCAGGGCTGCTTCCCTGAGCTCCTGCTCGAATTGAGCCTGGAAAGGAAAGGCATGTGAACAAGTCCATCTCTCTCGTGTGTCTGTTGCTCGGGCTTCTCCTCCCGCTTGGGCAGCTTAACGCCCAGCGGATTGAGCTTCCTGATGCTGCGGAACTGCAAATCGCCCTACACAAGCTCAACGTGCTCGGGAGCGTCCTCTTTGTGGCCGCGCACCCGGATGACGAAAATACATCCGCCCTGGCATATTTCTCCAAAGGCCGGAAATTCCGTACAGCCTACCTCTCTCTGACACGGGGCGATGGCGGCCAGAACCTGATCGGCCCGGAAAAGGGAGCCGAGATCGGGATCATCCGAACCCAGGAGCTCATGGCAGCCCGCCGGATCGACGGCGCCGAACAGTTCTTCACGCGCGCCATCGACTTCGGTTACTCAAAAACGCCGGAAGAGACGCTCGAATTCTGGGGCAGGGAGGAGATCTTGGCAGACCTGGTCTGGATCATCCGGCGCTTCCGCCCCGATGTGATCATCACGCGCTTCGCAGTGGACGTCTCTTCGGGCCACGGCCATCACACAGCCTCGGGGTGGCTCATCAGGGACGCGTATCTGGCGGCCTCTGATCCGGACAGATTCCCCGAACAGCTGAAACATGTCGAGCCCTGGAAGGCCAAAAGGCTGTACTGGAACAGCTGGCGCCCCAGAGGGCAGGAGCTCCAGGATCTGCAGAAGTTCGACACGGGCGAGTACAATCCTTTGCTGGGCAAGTCCTACTCGGAGATGGCAGCAGAGAGCCGCTCCATGCACAAGAGCCAGGGATTCGGGGCAACGGCCCGGCGCGGGACGCGGTTCGACTACTTCAAGCTCGTAGCTGGGGAGCCGGCCTCTGCTGATGTGTTCGACGGGATCGACACCTCCTGGGGGCGTGTTCCAGGCGGAGCTACGGTAGGCCGCATGCTGGCCGCTGTGACGGCATCGTTCGATCCACAGCGTCCGGCCGACTCTGTCTCGGACATCTTGGCCGTCTACAGGGAGCTGACCAGCCTGGATGAGACGTTCTGGACTCAGATCAAAAAGCAGGAGCTATTGCGCGTCATCCAAGCCTGTGCCGGCCTCTGGATGGAGGCCATCTCGCCCGACTTCGCAGCAGCGCCGGGGGATGAGGTCCGGGTCACCACTTCTCTTGTCAGCCGTTCGGAT
>JBGUED010000082.1:0-8180 GCA_041821525.1 Candidatus Aminicenantaceae bacterium
GGGAGCCGATGGTGGGCACCGCCGTTCAGATGGGTCTGAAACGCAAAACAGCTTTGGCGGCGTTTGAAACCGCCCTGAATCAGCAGACCGCCTGCATGGCGGAGATGCGGGCGATGGGACCTGTGGAGACCTCGATCTCGATCGCATCCGAGGCTTCCAGGCCGTCGTTGTCCTTGACCGTGAGCTTGGCCGTGTAGGTCGCATTAACTGTATAGGTGTGTTCCGCTCCCGCTCCGTTGGCGCTGTTGCCGTCGCCGAAATCCCAGTGGTAGGACACGATGTATCCATCCGGATCCGTGGACTCACTGCCGTCGAATAGCACCTTCATAGGCGCGGCGCCTGCCGTGGGACTGGCCTGGATGCTGGCGACCGGAGGCTTGCCCACCATGATGGCGGTAGTGAGCGAGGAGCTCTGGTTGTCATTGTCGGTCACCGTGAGCTTGACAGTGAGCATGCCCCGCTGAGTATAGGTGTGATCTTTCTCGACTCCGAGGCCGGTTGTGCCGTCGCCGAAGTCCCAGGCATAGCTGACGATCGTGCCGTCCGGATCATAGGAAGCGGTGGCATTGAAATGCACGTTCAGCGGCGGCTGTCCCTGGCTGGGGGTGGCCGTGAAGGAGGCTACGGGGTAACTGGTGACCTGGTCAACGCGGACATAGAAAACGTCGCGCTCCCCGCCCACGCCCAGGTCGCTGTACACCACATGCACCTTGCCGTCCGGCCCGACATCCAATCCGGGATATTCGCCGCTGCCCGCATGCGAGACTTTGGTGGGCGTGCCCCACTGGCCGCTCAGAGTGCCGCTGCCGTAGACGATGTACTGCCCTTCCCCTTCCCTCTGCCTCCAGACTGCATGCAGCATGCCGTTGGCCAGCTTCATGAACTGGAAGGTGGTGACATCCGTCTTGGCGGAGGAGATTTCCTTGGCAGCGCTCCAGCTGCCGCCCGGGCTCTTCCGCATGTAGTAGACGGGGCCTGCCTTCCTGGAGTAGATCATGTGCACGTTGCCGCCGTTATCGACCGCCAGGGCCGGCACGTACTGATTGGGGCCCGGATTGACACGCGTCGGATTGCTCCAGTATCCGTTGATCCGTTCGGTATAATAGATATTCCAGTTAAATTCCTGATGATTGTCATCCATCCAGGCCGCATACACATTGCCGTTTTTGACCGTGAGCCAGCAGTGGATCGAGGTGGACTTGGTGGCCCGGGAGGCACTGACATAGTTGCCGGGGAAGTTGCCGCCGTCGGTCTTCTCGATCAGCACCACGTCCTGGGGCGTGGGTTTGGCATAGTTGTGGCACCAGAGGACGTAGATGCGGTTGCCCTCGACCGCACAGCGGTTCCAGGCCGAGTTGTATCCCCAGGAATCGTAGACCAACTGCCGGCCGCCCCAGCTCCCATTGGAGTATTTTTGGTAATAGATGTCCCGGGCCACGGAACCGGCCCCTTCCCAGTAGGACATGTGCACATCGCCTTCCGCGTCGAGGGCCATCTGCGGGAAGGCGGAGGTGTCGGGCGCCACGATCCTTACGGGAGTCCACCCGCTGCTCTGCTGCCAGGAGCGGTAGAAGACGGCACCCCCCTTGTTGAAGTGCCCTCCGCCACACCAGGCCGCGAGGACCTCACCGTTGGGCCGGACAATGACAAAGGGCAGCTCGTCGAACTGCCTCGAATTGGATAGGTTGACCTGTCCCTGGGCGAGAAGCACGCTGGGGACCAGCAGACCGAGCAGGCATGCCGCCACTATGGTTGACTTCAGGATCTTCATCTTCACTTCACCTCAAAGGATATTAAACAGGGTTTGACAATTTGTGTCAATCATCGTCAAGGGTGAAAAAGGGGGTGATATCAGGGTACCGCATGCTGTATGGCCGCCACCACATCATCCACATCGCGCAGGGTCATGCGCGGAAAGAGCGGCAGCGAGAGGATCCCTGCAAACACCTCCTCCGCCACGGGAAAATCTCCCTTTTTGTACCCGAACTGTTTCTGGTAGAACGGCTGCAGATGCAGTGGGATAAAGTGCACGCTGGTGCCGATGTTGCGCTCCCACAGGGCTTTGACCAGGTGATTGCGGTCCAGGCCCAGTTCCCGGGCATCCACGTGGATGGGGAAGATGTGCCAGGAGCTCTTCATTCCCGGAAGCACCTTGACCGTACGGATGCCGGGGATGGGGGCCAGTCTGCGGATGTATCTCTCGACCAGCTTCCTGCGCTTTTGATTAAAAGCCTCCAGCTTGGCCAGCTGCACCAGGCCCAAAGAGGCGTTGAGGTCGGCCAGGTTGTATTTGTAGCCGGCCTCATGGACCTCATAATACCAGGATCCTTCGCGGGCGTAGCGCTTCCAGCCGTCTTTGCTCATGCCGTGCAGCCGCAGCTGCTTCAGCCGCTTAGCCTTGCGGCCGTCGTTCAGGGTGATGATCCCGCCCTCACCCGTGGTGATGTTCTTGGTGGGGAACATGCTGAAGCAGGTGAGGTTCCCCCTGCTGCCCACCTTGCGCCCGCGGTACTCGGCCCCCATGGCGTGGGCGGCGTCCTCCACCACCCTCAGCCGGTGCTGGCGGGCGATCTTCTGGATCGCCCCCATGTCGCAGGGCTGTCCCGAGTAATGGACCGGAAGCAGGGCCTTGGTGCGAGGCGTGACGGCCGCTGCGATCCGCTCAGGATCGATGTTGAAGGTCTCGCCGTCTATGTCCGCGAAGACCGGCTTCGCGCCCAGATGATGCACCACGTTGGCGGTCGAGATGAACGTTAGGGGAGAGGTGATCACCTCATCGCCGGGCCCGACTCCGTCCACCTTGAGGGAGAGAAAGAGGGCCGCTGTCCCCGACGCCACGGTCACGGCGTGTTTGCAGCCGATGTAGGCGGCAAAGCGTTCCTCCAGCAGCCGGGCTTTCTTCCCGGTCGTGAGCCATCCGCTCTTCAGGGTTTTGACCACCTCCGTGATCTCCGCTTGGGTGATCGTGGGCACTGAGAACTGGAGGTAGGTTTTGCGCATGTCAGCAGGCGTAATGGTTGTAATAGATCTTATCTGTGGGATCGCTGATGATCCCCTCCTGCAGGGCCGCCTGGATCTCCAGGATCCCCGACTCGATGGAGTTCTCGGCCTGGAAATCCAGGACACTCTGGATCTTATCGAAGGAGACGTGGTAGCTTCGCTTGTCCTCGAATTTTTTCAGGTGCTGGACCTCGGCGTCCGGGATGAGCTCCTGAATGATGCGTCCGATCTCCTTGATCTGCAAGTTGGCCATCCCCACGTTGAAGATCTGGTTTCCCACCTTATCGAGCGGGCTTTCCATGGCGACGTGAAAGGCGCGGGCCGCATCGGCTACGTGCAGCAGCGGCCGCCACTGGTCTCCCCCGAAGATGGAGATTTTTTTCTCCCGGACCGCCTTCTGGGTGAGGTAGTTGATGATGATGTCGAAGCGCATCCGGGGGGAAAGGCCGAAGAGCGTGCCGAGCCGCAGCAGCACCGGCCGAAAGTTTTTGTCCGCCAGGGAGAGGATTCCCCGTTCCCCGTACAGCCGGGTCTCGGCGTAAAGCGAAATGGGGCTGACGTCGGCATCCTCCCGGAGAACTTCCGTCTTTCCCATGCCGTATACGCTGCAGGTGGAGGCGAACACGAAACGGCGGATCTTCCGCTCCTTGCACATGTCGGCCAGCCGCACAGTGGCATTGAAGTTCACGTTGACGGCTAGCTCAGAGTCGGCCGCACAGGCCGGATCCCCCACAATGGCGGCCAGATGGATCACCGCGTCGGCATTCTCTAGGGCCCGCTGGACATCGTCTTCGTTCTGGATGTCGCCCACGATCACGGCCAGGTTGGGATTGGGATTATTAAGGAAGTGCTTGAGGGGCTCCACCCCGAACATCAGTTTATCGAGTATGATAACCTTGTAACCGCTGTTAAGCAGGCGGTCGACTAGGATGCTGCCGATGAAGCCGGCTCCCCCGGTCACCAGCACCCGCTGGCCGTTGTGTTCGGTTGACGTCATTGTATACTCATGCCTTTTTTGTTGCTGAGATTTTAGAGGAAGCCGCCTCGGAATGCAAATTGTAGCGGTCGACATATGCCATGGTCTCCCTCATTTTTAGCTGGAACTGTTCGAGGGAAAAGATCCGGCTGGCATTGGCATACAGACTGAAGGGATCGTACAGATTCCAGTCCGCATCCGCGTTCAGGACTCCGTCCCGTTCCAGCTCGTAATACGTCGTGCACCCCGGGTAGGGGACCAGGGCGCTCATGGAGACATAGGTGGGCCGGATCTCCTCTATCAGCTTCCGGCTCATCCGCATCTCCTCCTCGGTCTCATCCGGATAGCCCAGCATGAAAAAGGCCGACCACTTCTGCCCCAGGCGGTGCAGGATCGCGGCCCCGTCTCTGATCTGTGCCAGCGTGATGTTCTTGTGGGTGGACTTCAGCAGCCGTTCGCTGCCCGTCTCGATACCGATTTTGAGGTTGAACATGCCGGCCTCACGCATGCGCAGGATCAGCTCCTCGTCGACCAGCTCGATACGAGTGAGGCACTCCCATTTCACCCCCAGGTTCTTCTGTTTCAGGGCCTCGCAGAAAGCCAGGATCCATTTGCGATTGACGGTGAAGGTGTCGTCTTTGAAGTAGACGTTCTCGACCCCGAAGCGCTCTCTCAAGTACTCAATCTCTGCCAGGATGTTGTCGATGGAGCGGAACCGGGCCCGGCGCTCCCAGAGGCTTGAACAGAACGTGCAGTTGTAGGGGCAGCCCCGGCTGGTCATGATCATGCTCATGTCGTCGGGCCGGTAGCTGTCCAGACGGTACAGGGATTCCCGATCGGGGAAGGGGAGCGAGTCGAGGTCGGCGATCAGGGGCCGGGCCGGTGTGGTCACGCACCGTCCGGAGGGATCCCGGAAGGCCAGCCCCCGGATGTCGGAGAAGTGGTCGTTTCCGCTCTCCAGGAAGCGAAGAAGCTCTGCCAAGGTTTCTTCCCCTTCGCCCACGACCACAAAATCCGCCCCTGTCTGATCCAGCGAAAACTCGGGGAGGAACGAGGGATGGGAGCCGCCGAGCACCACGGGGACATTGGGGAAGAGTCGCTTGGCCAGATGGGTCAGGAATTCCACCGCGCCCTTTTTGGTGGAGAGATAGGTGATGCCGATGATGTCGGGCTGGAATTCCTGCATGACCTCCTCCGCCTCGCGCCAGATGGGATGGCCCGGATCCCGGATGCCGTCCAGATAGCGAGGAAAGACGTTCAGTAGGTCGGTGGAATTCATGTCGACCGGCTGTTCGGCATGGTCGGCGTCATAGATCAGGACCTCATGGCCCTGCTGCTTGAGATAGGCTGACAGCGAGGAAAGCGCGAAAGGGAAGAAGAACCGGTAGAAACCCATGAGGCGGGCGAAGGGCGGCTCGACAAGGAGGATCTTCATAAGGGGTCATCTTACATCCTGGGTCCCCAAAATTCAAGCGAACAGAGGGGAATCAATCTTTGGCAATGTCGCTTTCGCGGCCCTCGCTGTCCACGGCGGAGATCCCGTAGAAATAGCTCTCCGCTGCCTCCTTGCCCTCCAGGTTCCGGTCCAAGTATTCGTGCTGGTCGGCCGGGACTACTATCAGGAGCTCGAACAGCTCGTCGTTCTGTCCCTTGATCTTGCGGTAGATATTGTAGGAGGCAATGGTATGGATGCCCTCGTTCTCAGGGTTCACCTCCCAGCGGATATGGTTGATGTGCTCCTGGTGCAGGAAGGCCCGATTGAGCACATATTCGGTCTCGATGTTTTCAGGAGGGAAGGGTGCGAGCCGGACCGAGACGACCGGGTCGGACAGCGGGCCTTCGATGCCGCCGGAATTGAGGGAACTCAGGACGTATAGGTAGTCATAGTCCAGGATCACGTTCCTGTCCAAGAACTCGTTCGCAGGTGCGGAGACCAGTGCGATGGGACTGAGGATGCTGCTCCCGAGCCTCTGGCGGTAAACGCGGTAGCTCACGAGACTGGTGGCGGGGAGAATTCTGGGATCATCTTCCCATGTCAGCCGTATGGAATGGTCCCTTTCGATCTTTTCGGCCTGGAGTGAGATGGGAGGGAAGGGCAGGATCCTGATCTGTTGATACCAGGTCTCGGCCATCACCTGATAGCCCAGGTCATTGGGATGAAGGTTGTCATCCGAGATCAGGGCCTCGTGGCCTCCGGCCGCTGCCGGAAAATCGATGAAGGCGGTGAAATTGTCCACGAACATGATCTCGAGCTCCTCTGCCAGGTCCGCGATCTTGTTGTTCAGTTCCTCTGTACGTTGGATGATGGTCTCATTCCAGCGCCTAGCGGCCCGGGGCGGGATGGTCGATATCAGCGGGAATCCCCCCATATCGAGTGCCGTGACCAGGATCTGGCGCAGGTTGAAGGCCGTGGTGTCGAGGGAATAATTCAGCCAGGATACGTCGTTGGTCCCCTCCATGAGCAGGAGGAAGAGGGCCAGATCTGAGGTGAGCACAGGACCGATACGGCTCACGGCTTCCCAGGTGTTCTCGCCGGGCATCCCGCGGTTGATCACTACCGGGTCGAAGTAGAGGTCCCCGAGCAGGTCGTGGAGCCGCGGGGGGTATCCGATGCCCTGAAAAGGTCCGTTCATCGCACCGTAGGTGATGCTGTCGCCGAAGGCGATAAAGGAGCTCTGCTCCAGATCGGAAGCCCGGACGCGCAGGGCGACCTCTTCTTCCGGCAGGCGCGGGGGGGGAGCGGCGGTCAGAGAGAGGGATTGGACTGACAGCTGGTCGCCATCCTCCCAACTCAGGGCCAGCATGTCTGCCTGCGACACCAAGCGGGGGGACCGGCTGTGGCGGCCCGGCCCGGTTAAGGGGACAGGAGGTTGCCAGCTGTTGTTCAGGCGCTGGGACCACAGGATCCGGTTCCCCTCCGGGCCGGCCTGGGTCCAGGCGACCACGAGGGAAGCCTGCTGAAGGCTGACCAGTGAGGGCTGGGCATCCGAAAAATCCCGGTTGTCGGTCACCTGCTCTGTTTCTGCCCACCGGCCGTTTTCCCAGGAGGTCCAGTAAAGCTCATAGTCCTCCCCGTCAAAGCCCGACCAGATCACGGCCGGGAATCCCCGGTCGTTGAGCGCCGCGTTGGGATGGAAGTGGGGGACGGCCGGCCGGGTGGTGAGGGGCTCCGGCTCCGACCAAGTCCCCTGTTCGCATCGGGAGAAGAACACGGCATCGTGTGGTCCTTGTCCCCGCCCTACCCAGAAGACCCAGGGTCTGCCCAGGACATCGACCAGGATGTGGGGGGAAAAAACCGGGTTTCCGATGGGCGTGATCGCATTCTGCCGGCCGCTTGTTCCCTGGGTTACGAGCAGGCGGTGACCGCCGGGCTGGCTGTTGACCCAGACCACCCAGGGCCGGCCGGTGGCATCCACATCCAGGTGAGGTGAATGGTGAGTACCCCGGATACCGCGCGAAAGTCGGAGCTTTTTCAGGAGTTGACCGTGCGGTCTTTTCCCCAGGAACACCTGGTCCCGCGTTCGGCCTTCCGTCTGCCAGGCGATCCAGAGGCGGCCGCGGTCATCCCCTCGCACGGACGTGATCCTGCCGGAACCGATGCCTGAGGTGCCTTCCCGGGCCGAAAGAAACATGCGGCCCTGGTTGTCCTGGTAGACGAGATCAGGCCGCCCGCTCTCGGCGATGTAAGGGAGTCCGTGCGCCGCCCTGATCTTGACTGATTGTTCAGAGCCCTGTCCCGGAGCTGCCAGCAGGAATGCTGCCAGGACAATGCTTGATCTTTTTATTTTCATGGTTTCTTATCAGGCGCCTTCGGGCATCCGACGCCCTTGCGGACGGGCTTCGGTATGGCCGGTAGGCGATGTCCCACTCGACCTCACCCGCGGCCCGGCTTTGCCAGGAGATGAAATAGTCCGTGAGGCCCAGCATGATCGTTGCCGGAGTGTACTGACGGCCCGCGCCCGCGGCGTTTACCCGGAAGGCCGGCCCCTGTGCCTGACCGTTGGAGTCGAAAGTCCGGGCCATGACGTCGAATCCGATCCCATCCTCGCTTCGATCCTGCCAGGCGATCAGGAAGTTGCCCAGAATGTCGCAGTCCACGGACGGGAAGACCTGCCAGCCTGGGGACGGCTCGTGGACCTGGAACTCCGGACCCTTGAGCTGAGCGGTCTGGTCGAAGGTGCGGGCATAGACGGCGTACCCCTCC
>JBGUED010000083.1:0-8089 GCA_041821525.1 Candidatus Aminicenantaceae bacterium
CCTTATCCATCTTAGAGAGAATCGCCTCTTCTGCCTGCAGGCTCAGGTCGGCTTCCGTGCGGTCACATAACGAAGGTTGCAGAGCCTGGGGAATCCAGAACAATATCATGATTCCAGTGCATTTAGGATCCGGTGCAGGCCCCGGGATGGTACCAGGAAAAAACCGCTACTCGTATTTCAAGGCGCCCACAGGATCGGCCGAGGCGGCCTTGATCGCTTGGTAGCTGATCGTGATCAAGGCGACCGCCAGCGCCGCTCCGGCGGCCGCCAGATACGTCTCCACACCCAGTGGTGCCCGGTAGGCGAAACTCCGAAGCCAGCGGCCCAAGGCGAAATAGGTCAAGGGCCAGGCGATCAAATTGGCGACCAGGACCCACTTGGCGAACTCTTTGGTGAGCAGAACCATGATCTCCACTCCTGAGGCCCCCAGGACCTTGCGGATCCCGATCTCCTTGGTCCTCTGCTCGACCGTGAAGGATGCCAGCCCGAACAGGCCCAGGCATGCGATCACGATCCCCAGGGCCGTAAACACGGACAGCATCCGTCCCAGGCGCTCCTCAGAAAGGTACTGGCGGTTGAATGAGGCATCGAGAAAATAGAACTCGTAGGGATGGACAGGATATAGTCGATCCCAGCTTGCTTCAACAGAGGCAAGGACTGCCGACAGGTTGGATGTGTCTACGTCCAGCACGATATGGTCGAACATGCCGGGGCGCCAGACCAAAGCCAGAGGTTCGATCGTGGACTGCAGCCCCCGGTAATGAAAATCATCGATCACACCAATGACCGTCCCCTTGAACCAGGTTTCCAGCTCCACTCCCAAAGCCTCTTCCGCGGTACTCAAGCCGTAGGCCCGGACCGCAGCGAGGTTTAAAACAAACGCCTGCTCCAGATCGGTCGACATCTCAGCGCTGAAGAATCGTCCGGCCTCCATGCGAATCTGAAATGTCTCCCGAAAATCAGGATCCACATAGAGGTAATTGAGGTCCTGGCTCCGCTTCTCACCCTCGATGACCACCTCAGTGGTCCAGCGATTCGTTTGCTGTCCCGGGACATCAGACAACACCGTGGCTCCCAAGACACCCGTGCCTTGACGGAATGCGGCCTTGACCGTCTCATAGTTTTTATCCAATTCAACCCGTTCCCGGACCGGCAGGACCAGCTTCTGGGTCTGATCCAATCCCAGGCTCTGATTTTTCATGTAATCGATCTGCCGGAAGATTCCCAGTGTTCCTGCGATCAGGGCAATGGAAACAGCAAACTGCCCGACCACCAGGCCCTTGCGGAGACCTCCTCCCCGATTTCCCAGGCGGAGGTCGTGCTTGAGCACCCGGACCGGCTGAAATGAAGAGAGAAAGAGGGCCGGATACCCCCCGGCCGCAAAGGCGACCAGCCCCACCAACAGGACTAAAAATATCACGACATCGGCCCGGGCCAGTGCCGAGGCGGAGAAAGCGATCCCAGTCAGCCCCTTCAATCCGGGGAGAACTGTCCAGACCAGCAGGAGCGCGCAGATCAGCGCAGCGAGCACGATCAGCAGGGACTCCCCCAGGAACTGGAGGCTCAGCTGGTCACGGCGTGCTCCGATGACCTTACGCACGCCCACATCCCGGGCCCGCTTCAGGGAACGGGCTGTGCTCAGATTGATAAAATTAATGCAGGCGATCAACAGGATCAAGACACCGACCGCCGAAAACACATACAGATAGGTCGGATTGAGGCCCGGTTTCATTTCGGAACGCAGCTGAGGCTGCAGATGGATGCCCGCCATCGGCTGAAGAAAGTAGGTGATCTTTTCGTCCCCTTGCTCCAATCTTTCTTCAGGGACATAATCCTCGACGATGTTCGCGACCCTGCCGGAAAAATTAGCCATGTCAATACCGGATCTTAGCTTGGTGTAGACATAGAGATTGGCGAGAAACCACTCCTCGAAGGGATAGCGGCCCTCAAGCTGCTTCAAGGGTACAAAATAGTCATATTTCAGATGGGAATTGACAGGCGCGTCCTCCACTACTCCGGTGACTTCATAGTCCCGCTGGCTGATCAAAAGGATCTGCCCCAGGGCAGGGGCGTTTCCGAAATACTTTTCCGCCATCTTCCGGCTGATCACCACGGTCCGGGGTCGATCCAGAGAGCCGCCCGGCTGCCCTTCGATAAATGGTATGCTCAGTATCTCGAAAAGCTCTGCATCGGCGAACCAGCAGGAATCTTCATAAAAGCTCACCTCGCCCCGGCCCACCAGTCCACCGTCGACAGGAAGGATGCGGCCGACCGCTTCAACTTCGGGAAAGTTGTCCTTGAGGACTTGGGCCACCGGTGCGCAGATGGTGGCGGAACCGATCTCAACCGGAGCACCTTCAGAGCGAACCGCTACACGGAAAACCCGGGCTCTATCGGAGCGAAAGCTGTCGTAGCTCATCTCATGGGTCACAAACAGGAATATCACCAAACAGCTGGCGATGCCCGCAGTCAACCCGAACATGTTGATAACGGTA
Source organism: Candidatus Aminicenantaceae bacterium (assembly GCA_041821525.1). GTDB lineage: Bacteria > Acidobacteriota > Aminicenantia > Aminicenantales > Aminicenantaceae > JAUXEH01. The sequence continues at coordinate 2,496 of JBGUED010000083.1, forward strand.
TATCCCTTCTGCCGCTTGAAGTTTCGCAAAGCAATGATCAGATTTTTTTTAAACATAACAGCACTCCAATATGTTTTTCCGACAATCAGGGCCTTAAAAGACAGCAGGATCTGAGACCAATACCAGGCCCAGGCCGCAGCCCTTCCCCGTCTGCGGAGGATTTCCCCGTAGATCTCGGCAAAGTCCCCGGCAGAGGCCTGGCTCCCGCCATCGGGGAAGAGCCGCTTCAACAGCCACTCGCCGAATGCGGGCGACAAATGGCGATCCCGGTCGCTCCTCACTTGACATCCTCGGTCATCCGGCTTGGCAGGCCCTTCCAGGCCGTATCCTGGATCCTGCGGATCTCTTTCAGGGCAGAATGGCCCTCGTTTGTGAGGCTGTAGATGCGCTTGCTGCGGCCGCCGCGTTCGCTGGTCGGATCAGCCAGATACGACTGCAGCAATCCCCGCTTGGTTAGCCGGTCCAGAGGCATGTAGACGGCACCGAAAGACCAGGGCCTTCCGGTCACGGCTTTGAGATCCCCCCGGATCTCCACGCTGTATGCCCTATCTTTCAGCCGCCAGACCGCCAGCAGGATCAGCTCCTCGGCTCGTGTCAGCATGGTGTTCACTCCCTGTTATTCTTTTATTCTAAAAAGTTGGAACATATCTATATACGGCGGTTTTTCCGATTAGTTTCAATTTTTTAGAAAATGCCAGGAAAATTTTGCGGGAAATGGCAAGGGAGACCGGATCCAGGATTGTTTTGTGAAGCTCAGCTATCTGTTATAATGAGGCACATGGATGTCTACCTGTCGCGCCTGGCCCAGCTTCAACTTGAGGCCTTGTCCGTGATATCGGATGAGGGCGGGGGGATCCTCTACGGACACAATCAGGGACACCGGTTCTTTGTGGAAAACGTACTGCCGGCCCAGGGCGTGTTTTCCGCAGCGCCCGAGAGGCTGCGCCGCCTGCAGGACCTCCTCCAGGACTCCTTTCTAGGATTTTTCAGTCTAAATTCCGGGGAAGACAAGAGTGAGAGCGTGATGGGGCCCGCATCCGTGGGCAAGGTCTTCCTGGTTGTCCACAACCGACCTGAGAAAAAGTCTGGCTTTTCGGCTTCTGTCATCGAGTATGACGGCACGTTCCGCCTCCTCCCTGTTAAGATCAAAAAAGAGGCATGAGGCTGGAGAGGGGAAAGACATGGGCGATCTACAGCTCAACATCGACCAGCAGAGATTTCTGCTCAAGCTGGCCCGTGATGCCATCCGTTATCATTTCGAGAGCGGAAAGCCCCCCCCAATAGCCGTGGCAGAGGGGGCACTCAAGGAAAAGCGGGGCGCATTCGTAACCCTCAAGCGGAAAGAGGAACTGCGCGGCTGCATCGGTTATCCCCTGCCGCACGATCCACTCTACCTCACCATCACGGAGGCCGCAGTCATGGCCGCCACACAAGACCACCGCTTCACGTCCCTGACCCTGGAAGAACTCCCCAATGTCCAGATCGAGATCTCGGTCCTCACACTCCCCCGGAAGATCGAAAGCGTCTCCGAGATCGTGTTGGGAGAACACGGGATCATCGTCACCCAAGGTATGTATCGGGGCCTCCTCCTCCCTCAGGTCCCTGTGGAGTGGAACTGGGATCTGGACACCTATCTCCAGCACGGGTGCCTGAAGGCGGGATTAGAGGAAAATGCCTGGAAAAAGGGAGCGGAGATCCAGATCTTCAGCGCACAGGTTTTTTCAGAATAGTCCCGTGTCGCTCCTTTATTTTTTTCTAAACTTCTTATCCTCTAGGATCTCCCGAGCCAATTCCTTGCTCTGCTGCCTTGATGAAACCCAGAGAGGATCGTCCGGCAGGTTAATGACATATTCCAGCTCGGCCCGGGCCTTTTCCACTTCTTTCATGGCCAAGAGAGTATCCCCCAGATAGGCTCGGGTCAGCGCGTCTTCCGGTCCATATTCCTTGGACTTGAGCAGGTGTTCCAGGGACTTGTCCTTGCTGCCGCCGGCAATCCCGGGAAGCTTGAGGAAGACCCGGCCCATCACACGGTCCGGCCCGCCGTCCTCATAGCTCCTGTTCAGTTCAATGACCTTGTTCATGTCGCTCTTGATCGGCTTGACCAGTGACAGGCTCTTCAATACCCCGCGCGTCTCGCCATATTTGCCGTTGTTGACCCCCCGCCAGTAGTAGCCGTCCGGCTTTTCAGCCTCCAGGGCCATGGCTTTCTCGGCATGGTAGACCCCCTGAGCGAATGTGTTCTGGCGCTCCTTCTTATTTTCCTTGTGCTCGCCGATGTAGTACAGCATGCGGGCGATCTTCCAGTACGCTTCATACTTGTTTTCCGCGGCAATAAGCGCATCCCGGTACAGGGACAGTGCTTTCTCCGCCGTCTCCATATCCTGCATGTCGGCATAGAGGGCGTCCGCCTCTTGTATCAATTCCTCCGGGGTCTGGCCGAACGCAGCCATCGAAACCAGGATCAGCCCAAAAACCAAACAGAATGCCTTTTGCTTCATCTCCCTCTCCTTTTATTCATATTGATAGAATCTTTCGGTCTTCCCAGATTAGCACACATGTGTGCGCTTCACAATCCATCAAAATATTGATCCGCCCGCGCGTCGAGCTCCTTGAGGAGTCCCTCGATGCGGAGACGCTCCTGTTCAAATTCCTCGTCCTTCAGGCCCGGGTCCAAGGTCAGGGGCTCCCCATAGATGGCCACCAGGCGCTGGAACGGCCAAGGCAGCAGGAATTCGTCCCAGCTCCCGAGTATTTTCCGCCTGGCAGCGGAGAAAGAAAAAGGAACGATGGGCGCCCCGCTGACCTGGGACAGCTTGAGGGCGCCAGGCTTCACCTGCTTGCCGGGACCCTTGGGGCCGTCGGGCACGATGACCACCTCACCTCCCGCTGCCAGTTCTTTCTTCAGGATCGCCCAGGCTCTGAGCATGGAATGGGAGCCGGATCCGCGCAGAAACTTGTATCCCCAACCCGAGGCAAGTTTCACCAGGAGTTCTCCGTCGCCAGAGGGGCTGATCATCGGCATGATGCCCCGATTCCGGAAGAAATAGGGAGTGATAAACAGGCGCCCGTGCCAGATCATGAGGATCACAGGCTTGTTCTGATCGCGCAGCTGCTTGTAGGGCTCCTCACCCACCACGGTCGTCCGGGCCGACCACATCCAAAGCCGGTACACCAGCTTCCCTATACTACCGATGAGAAACAAGCGCACCCTTTGACCTAGAGTCATGGACCCCATCATATATCATTCGTTTCCGACCGTAAAGCCGATGCGGAACGCTTCCTATCCCAAGCAAAACCGACCAGGAAACCAACCAGGCTCAAACCCAGACCATAGGGGATGGAGAAGGGCCACTCCGGAAGCGGCAGAGGAAGCAGGCCGAGCGCGACCAGAAAGACCAGCACGGCATAGCCTCCTCCCAGGGATACGCTCAGGAGGCCGGCGCTCGGGGCCCTTCGCCGCAGGAAGAGCATCGCGATGCCGGGGATGAAAAAACCCTCTGCCAGGATCTCCGAGGCCAGCCCCAGCGCCTGCAGGATGCTTTGGAAGCGTGTGGCGACGAGAAGGGCCAAGGCCGCGATAATGATCGTGGAGATGCGGCCGAGACCGGGTGCATCCATCAGGGAGGCTCCCTTCAGGAGCCTCTGGATGACATCGCGCGTTAGAGACAGCGCACCTGTGTTGATGGCTGTATCCAGCGTGGACATGATCGCCGCTGCCACGGCCACGAACAGGAGCCCGGACAGCAGGGCACCCACAGATGACACCATGAGTGACAGCAGCGGACCGTCCAGCTCTTGATCGGGGAAGAGGGGAAGCCCCAGGATCCCGATGCAGACGATCACGGAGTAGATGACCAGAAACGCCAGCGCCGCGGCCAGGAGGCCTCGCCGTGCATGACGGGGCGTCCGGGCCGCCTGGATCCTCTGCCAGACTATGGGGGAGATGGTCCAGGCGCATACGAAAGACACGACCATCAGGGCGTGCCTTTCCCAGCCTTGGAAAAAATCCCAGAATCCAGCTTCCCTTCCCCTCAGGGCAACGGCAGCAGCCTCTGCGAAGGACGTACGTCCGGCCAGGAAGAAGAAGAGTCCGACTATCCCTCCGACCAGAAGCAAAAACTGCAGGCTGTCTGTCAGCACCACAGAGAAGAAGCCGCCGATGACCGAGTAAACCACCACTACGGCCGTGCCGAAGAGCAGCGCCTGAAAATAGGGAATCCGGAGCAGGGTTCCCAGGAAACTCCCCAGGGCCACCATCTGGGACGCTGCCAGCAGGATCATGTACCAGACGATCAGGAAGGAAGCCAGGTGCCGGACCAGACGGCCGTAGCGCATCTCCACCAGATCGGGGAGGGTGAGGATGGGAAGGCGCCTGATGGGCCCTGCGAAGATGAAGGCGAAGCCCAGGGCCGTGAGGACGGCCGGCACCCCCATGACCCAGAACGAGCTGATCCCCTGGGAATACGCCTCGTCCACGGTCACGAGGGTGGAGGAAGCCCCGATCCAGGATGCAGCCAGGGACAGGAAGACAAGCAGGGAGCCGAGGTTTCGAGACGCCAGGAAATAGTCCTCCAGGCTGCGGGTTTTCCTGGAAAAAAACACGCCTACGAACAGAAGCAGGAAAAAATACCCGGTCAGCGCAACCAGCAGATCGACTCGCACACAGGGTTTATACCAAATCCCGGCCCTCCTCTGCAACTCGTCATGTCAGGCGGAATGTGCTATAATCACGGCACGATGTGGGTGTTGTTGATCCTGTTTTTGAGTTGGACAGGGGGATCAGCTCAGACGGCCGAAGATATCGCCAGAAACCTGGAAAATCGGATGAGCGCCCTCCACTCCCTGCAGGCCGAGTTCCAGCAAACCCTGTATCCCGCGACCGTATCCACACCCCTTCAAGAAAAAGGGACGCTCTATATCCGCAAACCGGGCTGGCTGAGGTTTGATTACAAAGATCCCGAGATCAAGGTGTTCCTTATCAAGGACAACCTGTACCAGGAATACTGGCCGGAAGACAAACAGTTGGTGGAACGCCCTTTGCAGGCTGAAGGATCGGAGGGTGCGCTGCTGGCTCTCCTCGCGGGATCGAACGGGATCCTGGAGCATTATCAGGTGGAATTCGATCCGGACGCACCGGAGGATCCCGGCAGTCACCACCTCAGGCTGACCCCCAGAGAGGAGGACGCCGATACCTATATTCTCCTCGAGATCGGTGCCCAAGACTGGCTCATCCGCAAGGCCGTCTCCTTTGATTGGACCGGAAGCCGCCAGGAGTTCGTGTTCAGTCACATCAAGACCGGTATCAGACTGTCGGACAGCATCTTCACATTGAAGGTTCCTCCGGATGTGGACATCATCAGATAGGTTCCGCCCTGAAAAACCATTTTCAGCGGAATCCGTATACACATCTGAGGGCTGGACGGTCCTCCATGGACGACGATAAACAACTGATCCAGAGAACCCTCGCCGGTGAAAAAGAGGCATTTGAGATGATCATTCAGAAGTACCAGCAGCCGCTCCTGAACTATATCGGGCGCACCCTCGGCCAGTACGAGCTGGCGCTGGAATTCACACAGGAGGTCTTCATCAAGACC
>JBGUED010000084.1:0-7961 GCA_041821525.1 Candidatus Aminicenantaceae bacterium
CGTGGGGATCCTCACCATGGTCCGGCAGCTGGACTACTTAAAGAACAAGGACCTCGGATTCGATCGCGAGCAGTTGGTGGCCGTCGAGTTCTTTGGAGCCCTGCAGGATGAGGAATCCACTCAGCGATATGAATCGCTCAAGGCCCGTATCCTTCAGAATCCCGGAGTGGAATCGGTCTGCTTCTCAGCCAATATCCCCGGCGCCGAGCTGGGGTATGATGCCTACCTGCCAGAGGGAAACACCAATGAGGAGGCTGTGCGCGCCAGGAACTACTGGGTCGATTTTGACTTTGTCAAAACCTACGGCATGGAGATCGTGGGAGGCCGCGATTTTTCCCGGGACTTCTCGACCGACGCCGGCGAGGCGGTCATCATCAATGAGGGCATGGCCGAGGCTCTGGGATGGGGAGAAGAAAGCCTGGGCAAACAAATCTATAACGTGCCCCGCGACAACCGGTTGGGGAGGATCGTCGGGATCGTCAAAGACTTCCACTCCGGGAGCTTGAAGCAGGCCATCAGGCCGGTCACGCTGAGCCTGGAACCGCAGTTCTTCACTTTTGTTACCGTCCGGGTCCACCCCCAGAGAATACCCGAAACCCTGAGCTTCCTGGAGACGGTGCTGGCTGAGGTCCATCAGGCGATCCGCCCGGATCGGGAATTCAACTTTAACTACCATTTCATAGATGATGATTTTCGCAGCAAGTATGGGGAGGAGGAAAAGGTCCGCCAGATCTACCTCATCTTTGGGGGCCTGGCCGTGTTTATCGCCTGCCTGGGACTTTTCGGGCTGGCATCATTCACCGTGGAACAGCGCACCAAGGAGATCGGTGTGCGCAAAGTCCTGGGTGCCAAGTTCAAGAATATTATCAGCCTGCTGTCGATGGAATTCACAAAACTGGTGCTGATCTCGAATGTCCTGGCCTGGCCGATTGCCTACTATGTCATGCACAAGTGGCTGGGGAACTTTGCCTACCGCATCGGCATCGGTTGGGATCTTTTTGTGTTTTCCGGGCTCATGGCCGGTGTGGTGGCAGTGATAACGATCCTGTATCACTCAGTGAGGGCTGCCCTGCTCAATCCAGTGGACTCGCTGCGCTACGAATAGTCCTTCTTCCAGTCCTTGACGGCGAGACGGATGTCCTTGTCCTTTACGGTACGGCGCCCCGCGTGCTCGGCCAGCAGCTTGCTCCGTTCAGCGATCTCCCACGCAATATCCTCCAGCGACCGTGCCAGTTCCCTGGCCGCCCCCCGACTCGGCCTCGCCCCCGTCTCCCGGATGACCCTCTTCAGCGCCCGCACTGACAATTCGTTCATGCCTCTATTATATATTTTATTTTGGGGACGGACCATGAAAAGTGATTAATATGACTTGGTTTACGTTCTATAAATGCCCAAAATTAAAGCTTAAATGCATGTTATTAGGGGTATAATGAGGCTGAAATGATGATCGCGCACTACTTTAAAACCACCATCCGCAGCATCTCCCGCACCGGGCTGTATTCGTTCATCAATGTACTGGGCCTGGCCGTGGGCATGGCGGCCTGCCTGCTTATTCTTCACTACGTGATCTTCGAAACGAGCTACGACCGCTTCCACACCAACAGCGATCGCATCTACCGCCTGCGCTACGAACGCACCGCCGAAGACGGCACGGCCGTACGCTTCGCCTCCTGCACACCACCGGCCGCCGACTTCATCCGGGGCGCCTATCCCGAGGTGGAGTCCATCGCCCGCATCTGGCGCCACCGCGCCGTGGTTTCCCTTAAGGACCAGGGCGTTAAGTTCACGGAAGACCGCATGTATTTTGCCGAATCCGAGTTCTTCGAGATCTTCGATTTTCCGTTCGCAGACGGCAATCCAACTCAGGGCATCCGCGATCCTTCCACGGCCTTCATCTCGCGCTCCACCGCCCGCAAATACTTCGGCGACGTCAATCCCATCGGCAGGACCATCACGGTGGACGGCCAGACCAACTACACCATCACCGGCCAGTTTGAAGACATCCCGTCCAACTCTCATCTCAAGTTCGACATCATTCTCTCCTTCGAGAACCTGCGGGCGATCTACGGCCCGGATGTCATGGGGTCGTGGGGGCACACAACATTTTTTACCTATATCCTTTTTAAGCCCGGCACTGATCCCAGAGCCTTTGAAGAGCAGATGGTCAGCCTCGTCCGGAAAAACTGCGCCGAACTCATGGATTACTACAAGCTCCTGATCGAGCTCAAGCTCCAGCCCCTCACCGACATCCACTTGACCTCCCACTTCATGCAGGAGTATGAAACCAACGGCAGCCGCGATTCCGTCAACTTCCTGGGACTGGCCGCCCTGTTCATCATCCTCATGGCCTGGGTCAATTATGTCAATCTCTCCACGGCCCGTGCCCTGACCCGCGCCCGCGAGGTGGGCCTGCGCAAGGTCGTGGGCGCATCCCGCTTTCAGGTCAGCACCCAGCTCCTCTTCGAGACCGCCGCCGTAAACCTCATCGCTCTGGTCCTGGCCATCGCTCTGGTCCAGGCCCTCCTCCCGGGTTTCAGCCGCCTGGCGGGCATCCCCCTGAGCCTCAGCTTCTGGAGCCGCGACTGGTTCTGGGCAGCGGTCCCTCTCCTCTTTTTGGCGGGCATCTTTCTCTCGGGGACCTACCCGGTTTCGGCCATTTCCGCGTTCCAACCTCTAAGGGTCATTCGCGGTACGCTGGGCAGTGTTCCCAGGGGAATCAATCTCCGAAAGGCCCTGGTCATCTTCCAGTTCGTCATCGCCCTGGTTCTCCTGACCTCCGCCTTTACCGTCTACCGGCAGATCCTCTTCATGAAAAGCCGGAATTCGGGCTTCGACATGGAGCAGATCCTGGTGGTCAAGGCCCCCCGAGTCAGGGACGAGGCCTTTGCTCAGAAATTCAGTACCTTCAAGGAGGAACTCCTCAGGGAACCCGGAGTCCGGCAGATGTGCGTCGTCACTGAGGTCCCGGGCCGCCAGATCTTCTGGGATGCCGGCGCCATCCTGAAAGCCGGCGAAGATCAGGGAAAAGGCAAAAATTACATGATCGTCGGAGTCGATTATGAGTTTGTGGATGTCTTCAAACTCGATCTCCTGCATGGGCGGAATTTCTCACGCGATTTCCCTTCGGACGAAATGGCCCTCATCCTCAACGAGACCGCAGTCCGATGGATGGGGTTTACCTCCAGCCAAGAGGCGGTGGGCCAGCAGGTGGACTACTGGGGAGTGATCTACAACATCATCGGCGTCCTCTCAGACTACCATCAGCAGTCGCCCAAGGCCGCCTTCGAGCCCACCATCTACCGCCTGCTTCCCTACGGCAGGGGAGAGCGAGGCCAGTTCGCCGTCAAGATCGACGGGCCGGACACCAAGGCCATCATCGCCGCAGTCCAGGACCAATATGCTGAGTTCTTCCCCGGCAATCCCTTCGAGTTCTTTTTCCTGGACGATTACTATGACCAGCAGTTCCGGGCCGACGAGCTGTTCGGCAAAGTCATGGGGATTTTTTCCCTGCTGGCTGTGTTCGTCACCGGCCTCGGGATCTTCGGCGTATCCGCGTTCATGGCCCTGCAGCGCACCAAAGAGATCGGCATCCGCAAGGTGGTCGGTGCCCGGGCGGGCTCCATCGTTGTGCTGCTGTGCAAAGAGTTCATCCTGTTGATCGCAGTGGCGAATGTGGTGGCGTGGCCGGTGGCATTTTTCGCGCTCCGCAAATGGCTGCAGAATTTTCCTTACGCCGTGGACTTGGATCTGGGCGTGTTTGCGATGACTTCGGCTTTGACCCTGGCCATAGCTCTGTTGACGGTCGGTGTCCAGTCCTACAAGGCCGCTTCTGCCGATCCTGTGACTGCGCTGCGCCATGAATAGCCGTCTTTGCCCTGGCATCCGGTGGTGTCCCGAGGTTCTATCGCATCGGCCATGGTCACCACCTGGATTTGAAACCTGCTTTTGGCTGTGGTATAGATAGATGGATCAGGACTTGAATCAAGAGGTAAAAGAGGGTCCAATGCATGAAAAAGACATCGCTATCCGTGAGATTTATATAGCGCTCGAGATCATCAGACGCAGGTGTGAGGAGTTTGACGACCTCAAGGGATTCCCAGGCAAGGATATAGACAATCTGATGATCGCGTTCTCGGAGAAATACATGGACAAGCCGGTCTAACTCACGCGCCCTGACCCACGTCGGAATCGAGGGGGCGTTTGGTATTCGGATCGCGCTTGGCCTGGCACTTGAAGGCCTCGCCTTCCCCTCCGGATAAGATGGTCAGTGTACCCTCCATGGTGTGGCCCTTGACCGTTCCCTCGAACGTTAAGGTCTGCGCATGATCTTGAGAGTCCCTGGCGAAGGAAAACACGATCCGGGAGCCCGTCAGGTCTGCGGATTTCAGCCTGATCACCTCGCTGCGGTTCGTGATGTGTCCCTCGATTGCCTGAAACTTCTGCTGCAGGTTGAGAGTGAAGGGCACGAAGGTCAGGTTAGAGGGCTGGTTGAACCTCCATTTTCCAGAGGCATTGGCGGGCACAACCCAGAAATATATGTTGTGGATCCGGTAGTCAACCATCAGGTCGGCCTTTTGATCCGCCTTCCACTCCCCCATGCTGAAATCATGTGACACGACCCGAGTTCCCGGCTTGAGCTCCTTCAGGATCGTTGGCCGCAGTCTCATGTTGACCGAATTCAGCAGGTAGAGCGTGAGGACGGAAGCCTGGCTGAAATCGGTCTCGAAGAGATCCTGGTTCAGAAACGTGACCTGGTCTTCGACACCCGCTGCCGAGGCGTTGGTATGGCATTCCTGTATCCGCTCCGGATCGATATCCACACCGTATCCCCGGGTTCCCAGCCTGCGGGCCGCTGTAACGACGATGCGGCCATCTCCGCAGCCCAGATCGTAGAGAATGTCTGACTCTGTGACTTCTGCCATCTCCAGCATCTCGTCCACGATCTCATAAGGAGTGGGGACGTAGGGGACATCCCACCTTTGGAAGGGCATGTCCCAATCCTGGACCTGACCGGCCGGTTGTATGAAAGTGATGTACACCAACAGTCCCAGGAAGAGAAATAAAAGTTTGTGAGTTCTGTTTCCTGTATTCATGGCTTCTCCCCGATGATCTGAAGGAATCCTACCACATTCAATGGGTAATTTTCAGACATAAAATAAAATATTCTGGATTTTATCAACATCAGGGAATATGCTGAAATACCAGAACACGACCGCCGAAAAGATCAAGAGATAAGGAGGATCCGGACATGAAGATGCTGGCAGTCAACGGCAGCCCGCGGGGGGGAAATGGCAACACCGAAGTCATCCTGCAGGCGTTCCTCAAGGGCGCTCAAGATGCTGGGGCAGAGTCAGAGGTCATCTACCTCAAGGACAAGACCATCCATCACTGCCTGGGGTGTTTTTCCTGTTGGATCAAAACCCCGGGCGTCTGTGTGCACAAGGATGACATGCCGGAGATCCTGGAGCGGATGAGAGGCGCGGATGTGATGGTGTATGCCATGCCCTTGTATGTATACTCGGTTCCGGGCCTTTTCAAGGATTTTATGGACCGGTTGATCCCTCTGGCGCAGCCCTTTATCGATAAGCGGGGTGACCACTTCCTCCACCCTCCGCGTTACGGTCGGGGCCTGCACCGGTCGGTCTTAATCTCCAATGCGGGCTTTCCGGAGGGGCATCATTTTGACGGGCTCAGACAGACTTTCCGCCTGCTCACCTCTGGGCCGGACAGCGAACTCATGGGAGAGATCTGCTGTGCGGGAGGGCCCCTGGTCCGCATCCCGCATCTCGCGGATGGGGTCGGTTGGTACCTGGAGGCAGCAGAACGGGCCGGCTCCGAGGTCGTGATCGGGGGGCGGATAACGGATGAGACCCAGACGCTCCTCGATCGCCCCCTGGCGCCGGACCCGGCGGCTTATGCGGACATGACCAATGCCCATTGGGAGAGCCTGGGGATCGAGAGGATCGCCGTGGATGAGCCGCCCCCACAAGCAGGAACTGAGGCCAATGAGGCACCGGCGGCAAAACCCCTGGCTCCACCCTCCAGCGTGGAGACCATGCGCGATCTCGTCGCAGGGATGCCCCTGGCCTTCGATGGCGAGGCGGCCGGTGACATTGACGCCGTTGTGCAGTTCGACGTCAAGGACGAGAATCCCGGGGATTATTACATCATAATCTCGGGGAAGGTCTGCTCGGCCTATGAGGGAACCCATTCCCATCCGAACCTGACGATCCGCACCCCGGCAGAGGTCTGGTTGAAGATTGCCAGGGGCGAGATGAGCGGAGCAACCGCCTTCATGACCGGCAAATTCAAGGTTTCCGGCAGCCTGGACCTGCTCATGAAGCTGGCTAAGTTCTTCTCGCCACCGGCAAAGGGCTAGGCCCAGACCTGCTCGAACACCCGCAGGAGATTCTGTCCCAGGATCCCGCGGATATCGGCCTCGGCATAGCCGCGCTTGCCCAGCCGGGCGATGAAGTTCCGCACCTCCGAATAATTACTGAATCCATCCACCATGCGCAGGGGGGAGCGGATGTTGTCTGTGATGCGGGCGTTGTAGACGCCGGTGACGTCCTTATAGGCCGGCTCTCCCCAGGGATCGTACTCGTGGTCCGGGTAAGTGCCCAGGCTCATATCGGTCCCGACTCCGATGTTTTTCGTCGAACCCAGCAGCTGAGCCACGTGGTCGATGTGGTCGATAAAATCATCCAGCGTCGGGCGTGAGGTCTGCCCGGACTTGAGCACCATGGGGCCCCAGGGGGAGAGTCCGATCACGCCGCCCTTGGCTGCACAGGCCTTGATCCGGGCATCGTCGATGTTGCGGGGATTCTGTGACAGGGCCGAGGTGCAGGAGTGGCTGAAGACCACCGGCTTCCGGCTGCGCTCGATGATATCCAGGCTGGCCCGCCGGCTGAGATGGGAGCAGTCCAAGAGCAGGCCCACGCGGTTGCATTCCTCCACCACCAGCTCACCGAACGACGTCAGGCCCGAATCGGTCTTGTCCAGGCAGCCGCCGCAGATCCGGTTCGACAGGCTGTAGGCAGGGATCAGCATGCGCAGTCCCAGGCGGTAGAAGGCCTCGATCCGGTGGAGCCGGTCTCCGATGAAGTCCCCGCATTGAGAGGCCAGCAGCAGCCCGGCCCTTCCGCTCTTCTTGGCGGCGGGGATATCCGTTGCCCTGGTCACGATGAGCAGGTTGGGATTCTCGCGTGTGACCCAGTGCCAGTACATCAGTCCTTCCAGGGCACGATCCACGGGAAGGTGCGGGTCCCAGGCCGTGGCAGCATACACCGTGGCGCCGTGCCGGTGTGCGATCGGGTACTGCGCATCGGGCCAGATCTGCATGCAGGAATCGATGAAGATATAAGGATGATCCTCCTCGAGCACAGGGTGTATTCCCTTTTCGAGGGGAGACAGATCTCTCCTGCTTGTATCCTGTCTTCCAAATCTCGGGACCACGCCGGGCCCAGCCGCCGCGATTCCCGCCAGCTTAACAAATTCTCTCCTCTTCATGTGGTCCTCCTCTTCTGGGGGAAGTGTTGGGGTGATCCTGGTTACCCCTACCGGTTTCTAAACGGTATCAGATTACTTTGTGCTTGAAAAGTAAAGCCTAAGGCGATAAGAAGTAGGGGTGTGATGTTTCAAGCGAGGAAATAGGGAGTGTAAAATGACGCGTAAGTTCTTCACCCTATCGTGTTTGCTGCTGCTGTTCTGTGCCCTGGTATCGAGCGGGGAAGACCAGGAGGTATTCCCGGGTGCGGACGAGAAAACACCCAGCCGGGCCCAGTATTTCTCCTGGATCAACAACACCAACGAGGGCACCACTGAGGCCCATTCTCTAGTCAACCTGGCGTTTTTCCAGTGGCTGCAAGACGAGTACGGCATGGTCCTGGACATCTATGCCTTTGATGCCGGGGCCATCGACGGTAAGCGCTTCTATGGACGCATGGATTCGGACCGCTTCA
>JBGUED010000085.1:0-7920 GCA_041821525.1 Candidatus Aminicenantaceae bacterium
GAGGTTTTTACGCGGCTCCAGAGCTCCCACGAAAAGCAGGAATTCCGAAGGCAGGTCGTATTTCTGTTTGAGGACGTTCTTGAAGGCCGTAGAGGTCTTGACCTGAAACCTCTTGTTGGTTCCGTGATGGATGACCGTGATCTTGGCCGGATCCAGGGAAAATTTTTCCAGCAGATCGTCCCGGGTGAACTGCGAAACCGCGATCACACCATCGGCCCTCCGGAGCGAGTCGGCCGTTCGGGGGACGAGCCGGTCCCGGGTATCAGCATCCGTCAGCCCGGGATGGTCGATATAGAACAGATCGTGCACCGTAACCACGGCCTTCCCAGCCGTGGGCACGATGAGAGGCGTTGACGAATGCGTCAGGTCCATGGGCTGACGGAAAAAGCGGTCGAAGGCCGGCTTCTCGAATTGGAACCAGAGGAAATCGAGGAGCTTGGAGGGAAGAAAGAGATCGCGAAACTGCGAACATGCAAAACTCGGGAGCTTGGCCCGGGGGAACCGGACTTTGAGGGAGGAGGACAGCATGAAGTACTCGTTGTCTCTATCGACTTCTGCCAAGGCCAGGAGCAGGTTCTTGAAGTATACCCCGATCCCGGTCTCCTCCTTGAGGAAAGACCTCAGATCCAAACCGATCCGCATTTGGGTGTAATGTATGCGCGGGCCCCAGAAAAGTCAAGGTGAAGGGCCGTGGATATGGACTCACTCCTGGGACAGATGGTCGAAGCATCCAACCCCTAAGTCCCATTTTTTCCTTTCAGTGCAGAATGAATTGTAAGAGGTAAAGCGGGAGGTCGTTTCAATCATACCCAGGTCTTCACCTGCGTTTTTAGGGACACCTGTCCGAAATCGATGACAAAAAGGAGCAGTCAGTACAGTGGAATTCAGGGGGACGGGATTGGTACATTTTTGGCATATGGTTGGATCGATCAGGGAATCTTTATACCTGATCCGAGTTGACGCTGGACATGAGTCTAGACTACAATACCATCCTCAGGGGGAATAACATGCGAAAATCCATCTTTATCCTCAATATTCTACTACTGTCGGCCCTGCTGCCGGCCCAGCAGCAGTTCGACATCACCGTGCGCAACGTGAGCGTTCCGGTGCGCGTATTCGACGGCGACCGCTTCGTCGACGACCTCACGCAGGACGACTTCGAGGTCATGGAGGATGGAAAATCCCAGAAGGTCATGGCCCTCTACCTCACGCGCAAGGACCAGATCGAGCGGATGGAAGGCCGCGACTACATGCCCTATGCGGGACGGAGCTTCTATTTCATCTTCCAGCTCTACGAGAGCCATCCTCGAATCATCAAGGCGCTGGAATATTTCTTTGCAAACATCTACGTGCCGGAAGACCAGCTCGTGATCATGACCCCGCTCAAGGTGTACGAGCTCGATAAAGAAGCGGTGGCCAACAATCCCAAGGACATAGTGGTGGAGGACATCCAGAGAACCATCCGCAAGGACACGCTCACTGCCGCCCAGCAGTACAACTCCCTCATGAAGGACCTGGTGAGGAACACTCAAGGCGTAGCCCGAGGGGATATGACGAGTGCCCTGCCCCAGTACCGCCAGAACCTGATGAAACTGGAGCAGGTCACTGCCCAGGACGAGAGAAGGCTCGTGGGCTTCGCCTCTCAGCTCAAGGATCTGGACGGGCAGATGAACGTCTTCTATTTCTGCCAGAGCGAATTCCGTCCCAAGCTGAGGCCCATGACCCTGAGCAGCCTGCTCGAGCAGTATCAAGACACGCCCAACATCTACGGGGAGCTCCAGGAGCTTTTCACCTTTTATCACAAGGAGAGCAATCTGGATGTCGACCGGATCACACAGATCTTCGCTGACTCCTCCATCCTCTTCAACTTCATCTACCTCAACAAGCGGCCCGAGGGAGGCGGAGGCACGATCCAGATGGAGGAACAGTCCGAGGATGTGTTCGATGCCTTCTCCCAGATCGCCGAATCCACCGGAGGAGCGGTCGAGAGCTCCCAGAATCTCGCCGCCGCCCTGGAACGCTCATCGCTCCTTTCCGAGTCCTACTACCTCCTGTACTATTCCCCGGAGAACTACCAGAAGGACGGGAAATACAAAAACATCACCATCAAGATCAAGGGCAGGGAATACAAGATCTACCATCGCCTCGGCTATTTTGCCGATTGAGGAAATAGAACATGAAATCCCTACGGCTCGCTCTGGCTATGCTGCTCGTGTTCTGCAGCGCCGTCCTCGGGCAGCAGATCCTGCGGGAGATCTCCCAGGTCATCAACATAGAGGTGCCGGTGCGAGTGTTCAAGGCCGGCCGCTTCGTGGACGATCTGACCATCAAGGACTTCGAGGTCCTGGAGGACGGCGTGCCCCAGAAGGTCGAGGCCGTGTACCTGATCCGGAAGGACACGGTGACCCGCGGAGAGGATAAGCAGCAGAAATACCGTCCCCAGACCGCGCGGACTTTCTTCCTCTTCTTCGAGGTCTCGGAGTGGGACGCCCGCCTGGGTGAGTCGGTCGACTACTTCTGCAGCAGCGTCCTGCTCCCGCGCGACCGACTCATCGCGGTCACGCCGGTCAAGACCTATCGCCTCAAGGAAGAGGGATTTACCATGAAATCTCGTGAAGACATCGCGGCGGAGCTCAAAAGCCTCATACGCAAGGATGCCCTGATCGGGGATGCGGAATACCGCAGCGCACTCAAGGACCTGGCAGACATGGCCCAGATCTTGAACTCGGCTCTCGGAGACGAGAGTGCAGACTCGCTGTCAAGTCAAGGGATGCGGGGCGTCCAGGAAGGCTTGCTGGAACAGGGGATCGATGTGGTCGCCACGCACTACGTGTCTTACCTCCAGAGGCTTGAGAGCCTGCGGGAAGTCAATGAGCTGCGTATGATGGACTTCGCGCAACACCTCAAAGAACAGGAGGGCCAGAAATACGTGTTCCTGTTCTACCAGCGCGAGTACATCCCCATGATCGATCCCAAGGTTTTCACCGCCTCCTCCTCCAGTCTGCAGGACGTGGAAGGTGTGGACCTCAGCATGCTCCTGGCCGATGTGGCCAACTGGTACAACCAGGACATGGGCACGGACGTAGAGCGGGTGAAGCGGGCCTTTGCCGATGCCTCGACTGCCGTGCATTTCCTCTTCATCACCAAGCCGGCCCCGAACATCCCTGGGGTGTATTTCCAGGAACGCTCCAGCGACACCTTCACTCCTTTTGCAGAGATGGCCAAGGCCAGCGGCGGCTTCATGTCCAGTTCCGCCAACCCGAACTTTCTATTCAAGCAGGCGGTCGAGGCCTCGGAAAACTACTACCTCCTCTACTACGCTCCCAAAGACTATATGGGGGATGGCAAGTTCAAGACCATCAAGGTCCGCATCAAGGGAGAAGGTTTCAAGACCATCCACAGGTTGGGATACTTCTCGAATTGATGTGTGATTATCCAGACAACTCACAGCGAATGACATGAAAAAACTGCTGACTCTGATAGTGCTGCTGACAGCCGGTGCGGTTCACTTCGGTCAGGAACTGCAGCACGAGGCCGTGACCATCAATATCGAGGTGCCCGTGCGGGTTTTCGACGGCGACAGGTTCGTAGACACCCTCACCCTGCAGGACTTCGAGGTCACCCAGGACGGCACGCTCCAGGAAATCGAGGCCGTCTATCTGGTGAAGAAGACCGAGATCCAGAGGGAAGAATCCGAACTCCCCAAGGACACAGCCCGGCAGGTCTTCTCCCCCAAGGTGGCCAGGCACTTCGTTCTGCTCTTCGAGATCCAGGAATACCTGCCCAAGCTGGGGGAGGCCATCACCTATTTTTTCAGCAATGTGCTCCAGCCGGGCGACACCCTCTCGGCGGTGACGCCCCTCAAGACCTACCACTTCAAGGACGAGGCCTATTCCAGGCTGTCCCGGGAGGCCATGGCCGAGCAGCTCGTGAGCAAACTCAAGAAGGACACCAAGATCGCCAACTCCGAATACTGGTCCCTCACCCGGGAGATCGAAGACCTCATGGCGAGCACAGGGATTTTCTCATCCGGGGTGGGTGGATCAGAGATGATCGCCCTCAAGGACATGATGCTGCGGCTGGAGCAACTCCGGTATGTGGAAGAGAAGAACCTGAAGGCCTTTGCCCACAATCTTCGGGCCAAAGCCGGACAGAAGAACGTCTTCCTCTTCTACCAGAAGGAGGTCCTGCCGCAGATGTCTCCGCAGGCTTTGATGGTTGCCTCCAGCGGCAATCCGAGCAATCCGGGTGTCTTGTTCGATCTGATGGACCTCTATGACTTCTACCGGAGGGACATCACCTTCGATGTCAAATTGATAAAGCGGCAGTTCTCTGACTCCTCGATCACCATCCATTTTCTCTACCTGACCCGGATATCTTCCCGGGAGCTGGATGCCCAGCGCATGCAGAGCCTCTTGAGCCTGGGGCTCACGTATGTCGAGCAGTCCGAGGACATCTTCAGTGCCTTCAACGAGATGGCAGAGGCCACTGGCGGGTATACCTCGAGTTCCAGCAATGCCTCTGATGCTTTTCAGAAGGCCGTGGAGGCCTCGGAGAACTACTACCTGCTCTACTACCGGCCCAAGACCTACCGCGCCGACGGCCGCTTCCGCACCATCACGGTCAAGGTCAAGGGACGGAGCTACCGCGTCCTGCACCGATCCGGTTACTTGGCGGATTAACTTCCTCCCTCACACGCTATACCCCGGCCATTCCACAGCCAAAAACTCTTGTCATGCATTTGGGGCGGTGCTATAGTGTGGGAACGGAGAGGCTCCATGCCCCACTTGAATGCGCTCAATCAGAGGATCGACCGCTTCCGGAACGCGATGATCGACCTGCAGGTCAAGTTATGCGCCATCCCGGCCATTTCCCCGGCCAGCGGAGGAGATGGAGAGGCGAAAAAGGCCGATCTGCTGCTGGAACACCTGAACAGTACTGGATTCGACAGTATCGACTTGATCAAGGCCCCGGATCTGGACGTCTCCAGCAGGTACCGGCCCAACATCATTGCCAAGCTCAAGGGCGATAGCTCGGAGAAGACCATCTGGGTCATGACCCACATGGACGTGGTCCCGGCCGGAGAAGTGTCTCTCTGGAAGGGGGATCCCTTCCAGGCCTGGGTGGAGGGCGGCAGGATCTACGGCCGCGGCGTCGAGGACAACCAGCAGGATATGGTGGCGTCCCTGTACGCAGTCAAGGCCTTTGTCGACGAGGGGATCCGGCCGCGCTACGATGTCGGCCTCGTGCTGGTGGCGGATGAGGAAACGAACAATGAGAAAGGCATCGACTATGTACTCCTGAATTCTAACCACTTCCGCCAGCAGGATATGATCATCGTGCCGGATGCCGGCAACGCCGAGGGCACGCTGATCGAGGTGGCGGAGAAGAGCTTACTCTGGCTCAAGTTCGAGACTCTGGGTGTGCAGGCACATGGGTCCACACCGGAAAAAGGGATCAACAGTTTCAAGGCCGCCTCGTTCCTCATCACCGAACTCGACAAGCTCTACCGGATATTCAGCGAGATCGATGCCATCTTCGATCCTCCCGTCTCGACGTTCGAGCCCACCAAAAAAGAGAAGAACGTCCCCAACATCAACACCATCCCAGGCGATGACGTCTTCTACCTGGACTGCCGCATACTCCCCGAGCATGATATCAGGGAAGTGCTGCTAAAGATCCGGGAGATGGCAGACGTTGTGGAGGAACGGTTCGGTGTCAAGATCACCATCGAAGAAGTCCAGAACTCACCGGCGGCCCCCCCCACATCCACACAATCCCCCGTGGTAAAGGCACTCCAACTGGCCATAAAAGATACCTATGGGGTAGAGGGCAAGCCGGTCGGCATCGGGGGGGGCACCGTAGCCGCATATTTCCGGCGCGCCGGATTCGAGGCCGCCTGCTGGTCCAGGAATGAGGAGACCGCCCACCAGCCCAACGAGTACTGCGTGATTGACAACATGGTGGACGACGCCAAGGTCTTTGCGCACATTTTCCTGCAGCCTTGATCGACCTCATCCTCCTCCCCGGCTCGCTTTTCCCGACCCGGCTGCATATAATGAGAACCACCCCAGGAGAATGAAATGAGCGGAAACATCGTGGTCTTGAGCACGGTCCCGGATATCGCTACCGGCCGGAAGATCGCGCGGGGAATTCTGGAAGAGCGCCTGGCCGCCTGCGTAAACATATCGGGTCCCCTGGAGTCCCTGTACTGGTGGGAGGGCAAGATCCAGCAGGACCAGGAACACCTGCTGGTTATCAAAACACGCACGGAGCTGTTCCCGCGCCTCGAGGAGGCTGTCCAGGGCCTCCATCCCTATGACGTCCCTGAGATCATCGCCCTGCCGATCGAACAGGGATCCTCCTCCTATTTGGAGTGGATCGAGTCGGAAACCCAGAACGAGAACAGATAAAGGCCTTATCCGGACTTCCGCCGGGCACGATCCGCACGTCGGAACCAAGATGAGCTTCCCAGTTCTGCTTTCCGCGCCACATCGATGGTGTGCATGTGGACATCGACCGTGTCCGTGATATCCGGTGCATAACCTCCGGCCAGCACGATGAAAAGAGGAAGCTTCATCCGGCGCGCGTTCTCGATCACGATGCGGTCCCGTTCCTTGAGGCCGTCATGGGAGATCCGCAATCCCCCCAGTTGGTCTTTGTCGAGGGGATCGGCCCCAGCCAGATAACAGACCAGGTCGGGCTGGAATTCCTCATAGATCCGGGGGATGTGCTCCTGCAGGGCGTTCAAGTAATTGTCGTCCCCATCCCCTGTCCAGAGCCCTACATCCAGGGAACTGTGGGGCTTCTGGGCCGGATAGAGATCCATCTGATGAATGGAAAATGTGTACACATAGTCCTTTCCGCTGAAGATAACAGCCGTCCCATTCCCCTGGTGAACATCGCAGTCCACGACCATGGCCCGCTGGATGCGGCCCTCTCGCTTGAGCTTCTCCAGTGAGACGGCCACGTCGTTGAACACACAGAAACCTTCCCCATGGTCTCGAAATGCATGATGAAACCCGCCCCCGATGTGGAAGCAGACGCCGTCCTCAAGTGCCTGTTCGGCAGCGCGGATGGTGCCCCCCACGGTTAGGAAGGCAAAATCCACACATTCGGGGCAGTAGGGGATCTCGAGGGCCGACATCTCCGCCTGCGACAGCTTTCCCTGCCGGATCTTCTTGACGTAACGGGAGGTATGGACAAGCTCCACTTCCGAGTCTGAGGCAGGCTGTGGCGTGAGAATATTCTCCTTGCGGATGCCCGCGCTGAGGAGCTGCTCATAGATCAGGCGGTATTTCACAATGGGGAAGACGTGATCGCCGAGGTCTACCATCCAGTAAGCATCGCTGTACACGAACTTGAAGGGGAACCTGGGCCTGTGCAGAAAGCTGATGAGTCCTCTGAGGTCGACCATGACAGCCCCCTATACATACCAGAAAACCCAGTGCGGCACAACAATGTGGGGCCCGGCCCGATGAGGCATCGGGGCCTCGGCCTATTCCGCTTTTTCCTGCAGGGTCACCTGGGCGGCGGCCAGCCGCGCGATGGGGATCTGATAGGCGGAGCAGCTGACGTAGTTGAGGCCGATCTTGTGACAGAAGAAGATGGAACGGGGATCACCGCCGTGCACGCCGCATATCCCGACCTTGAGGTCGGGCTGGGTCTGGCGTCCCTTTTCCACCGCCCACTTCATGAGCTCACCCACGCCTTCGATGTCCACGGTCATGAAGGGATCGTCTTTCCAGATCCCATGGGTCAGGTAGTGGTTGATGAAGGCAGCGCCGTCGTCACGGGAGATGCCGAAGGCTGTCTGTGTGAGGTCGTTGGTTCCGAAGGAAAAGAACTCCGCCTCCCTGGCAACCTGATCGGCGGTGATGGCCGCGCGGGGGATCTCGATCATGGTCCCCACGGTATATT
>JBGUED010000086.1:0-7920 GCA_041821525.1 Candidatus Aminicenantaceae bacterium
TCCTGGGCTCCTGCGCCTGGGCCTTTTGGATCCGGATGTCGAGGCCATGCTGTTGAAGAAGCTCTACGCCATCGCTGTGATCGCGGTCTTCACCCTGATCCACATGCGGGGAATCGTGTTCGGTTCCCGGGTCCAGAATTTTCTGACGATCCTGAAGGTGGGACTGGTCGTGGGCCTGATCGTCTTCGGGCTCGCATCCGGAAGGGGGGACACGGCTCATTTCACGTCCGGTGGATTCGATCTCGGATTTTCCGGCTGGAAGGTCATAGGCCTCTCGCTCATGTGGATCATGTTTGCTTACAGCGGGTGGAACGCCTCCGCCTACATCGGATCTGAGATCAAGAATCCGCAGAAGAATCTACCGCGGTCCCTGTTCCTGGGCACGAGCATCGTGATCCTGCTCTATGTGGGTCTCAACCTGTTCTACATCTACGCGATCCCTCCCGCGGAGATGGAGGGCGTAATCTCCGTCAGCGGGCTGGCGGCCGGGAACATCTTCGGCAGCTCCTTTGAGAGGATCGTCTCCATCCTGATCTCCTTTGCCCTGTTCTCCTCCGTGAGCGCCTTTATCATCCTGGGCCCCCGTGTGTATTATTCCATGGCCAAAGACGGGCTGTTCTTCAAATTTGCCTCCCAAGTCCACCCCGTCCACCAGGTCCCCTCCCGATCTATCCTGCTTCAGGGGATCATCGCCTCTGTGCTGGTCCTCTTGGGGAGCTTCGAGCAGATCCTGACTTACATGGGATTTTCCCTCGGGATCTTCCCCATCCTGGTGGTCCTGGGTGTCTTCAAGTTGAGGCGTTTGGGAATCGGATCATACAGGATGCCGGGATATCCCCTGGCTCCCATCGTCTATGTTATCTTTGGGATCGCCATCCTGGTCCTGGCATTCATGCAGAGCCCCCTGATATCCGCCATCGCGCTGGGGACCACCGCCCTGGGCATTCCCGCCTATTTTATCTTCAAACAAAGGTACTCGGATCATGAAAACACGCCTTAAGTGCCTGAGTGCCGTGGCCGTAATATCCCTGCTGCTGCAGTCCACCCCCCTGAGCTCCGACCAATCCACACAAGCCGAGGAGATCGACAGCAAGGTGCAGGCTTTCCTGGACTCACATCAATACCAATGGCGGTACGAAAATGTGGCAGAGGAAGACGGGAAAGTCCTTTTCGACCTGATCGTGGATAACAAATACACCCGGGCCCTGGACATCGGCACCTCCACGGGCCATTCGGCCATCTGGATCGCCTGGGCCTTGAGCAAGACCGGGGGCCGACTGGTCACCATCGAGATCGACGAGTACCGCCACGAGAAAGCCCTGGAAAACTTCAAGAAAGCCGGGCTGAGTGAATATATCGACGCTCGGCGGGCTGATGCGCACGAGCTCGTTCCCCAACTGGAAGGCCCGTTCGACTTCATCTTCATCGATGCCGACAAAAACTGGTACACCGACTATGCCAAGGCGGTCCTGCCCAAGCTGGAGACAGGCGGCTGCATCACCGCGCGCAATGTGCGGAATCTGTTCTACATGCGAGGGATCCGGGAGTTCCTGGATTATGTCAAGAGCGTGTCCGAGCTGGAGACCACGATCGATGAGAAGAGCCGCTCCGGCATTTCGATCAGCTACAAGAGGGAAACCGCCAAAAAAGAGGGCAACTCCACCCGTTAGCCGCCCAGGAATCCCGCTTTATTATCGGGAATCGCCGCCTGCCGTCACAGATTTCTCCTGCCTTTTGATGACGACCAGCGTGATGTCATCGCTCTGTGGAGAGCTGCCGGTAAATTCAGAGATGGCAGCCAGGATCGCGCTCTGGATCTCCCGGGCTGTGCCGGTCCTGTGTCCCCGGATCACCTCGATCAAACGGTCCTCGCCGAAGAGGTTGTCGGCCACCGTCTCCAGGCCTGATTCAACGGCCTCGGTGATCCCATCTGTAAACAGGACCAGGACATCCCCTGGTTCCAGGATCGCGGTCTCCTGCTGGTAATCCTGATCGGCCATGAATCCCAACAGCAGGCCGCCGGACTTGAGGCGCTCGATGCGGCCGTTTTTTCTCAAGAGCAGGGGTGGATTGTGGCCGGCATTGGTGGACTTGAAGGCGGATGCGGACCGGTCCAGGATGCCGTAGAAAAAAGTCGCGAACATGTTGGTGGCCGTGGAGTCCACCAGGAGGTCATTGATCCGGGATAAGACCTCCCCCACCTCGGCCGGCCTGATCACCTGGGCATGCAGGCTGGCCTGCAGGTTGGCCATGAGCAGGGCCGCCGGGATGCCCTTGCCCGAGACGTCGGCTATGGCAATGCCCAGTTGGCCATCCCCCATGTCCAGGAAATCGAAGTAGTCCCCGCCCACCTGCTGGCTGGGAAGGCTGATGCCTGCGATCTCGAATCCCGGAATCTCCGGCATGGTGTGGGGCAGGAGTCGTTCCTGGATCTTGCGGGCCGTCTCCAGCTCGCTCTCCAGCCTCTCGCGGGCAATGGCTTGCTCGCGCCCCTTTTTGACGGCGGCTGCCATCTCGTTGAAGGAAACAGCCAGGTCGCCCAGCTCGTCCTCGTTGGGCAATTCAATGCGGGAATCCAGGTCTCCCGCGGCAATGCGGCGGGTGCCGCGGTGCAGGACCCGGACTGCTGAGGTGATCCCGGCTGTTATCCGCACGCCGAAAAAGAGGGCGAACATCTCGAGGATCAGGAGCAGGATGGCCAGCACCAGCAGCAGGACGAGCACAGCCTGGCTGAGAGGATTACGGCTGCCGGCCAGCTCCCCGGCGATGTCCGAAAGCCGGCCCTCCAGCAGGAGCAATACCCTCTGCTGGCTGAACTGCCCGTCCTCGTACATCATCAGGGACAGGCTGGACACACCGAAGTACAGGCTGCGGTTCCAGAACGAGGGGGCAGGCTCGTTTCCTTCTTCGGCCGGCTGGGACTGCGGCAGTCTGCCGTAGATCCCCTCGGGCCGCCCTTTACCGCTCACGGTCAGTGTCGGGATCTCCTCCCCTTCCCCGGAACCGAAGCTCAGTCTATCGGTGTAAGAGATCTTGAGGTCGCTGTGTAGGATGCGGGCCAGACGATCCATCACGCTCCGGTCGATCCGTCCCGCCCACAGGGATAGGCCAGGGGCATCGGTTCGCTCCAGCCTCACCAGCCAGATATCCTGTTCAACAAGGAAATAGGCCCCTGTGACAGTTGGATCCCAATCCGCGAATCCGAGATCGGCGATCTTGAGCGCCTCGATGAATGGGGGGATGTTCGGAGGGATGCTTCCCCGCTGTCGCGTGAATCCCTCTCCCTCGGTGTAGACGAAGGAGTCGGGTGAAAGGCCGTGCACGAAGTTGACGTCCCGCACTACCTGCTCGGCCCAATCCAGGAAGATGTTCGAGGCCCGGATGGCCCGGCTCTCACCCAGCGTCCCGTAGCGGGTCAGGATTCCCATCACCGTGACCAGGAACATGGGCACTAGGACCAGGAGGAAGGCGCTGACTGCCAGCTTGGGGCGCAGGCGCATGAAGTGCAGGCGGATGCGGAAGAAGAGGTGGAACAGGCTCAGGAACCAGAAGTTTTCCATCGCACTCAGGCTGTAGAAAAAGAGGTTCTTGCCCAGCGCTGCAAACGCGTTTGTGGGGAGATCCGTGGTCTCGATAGCCTGAGAGGAGATCTGGATCTGCACTTCTTCTTGACGTGTTGTCAACATCCCGAAGAGCAGTAGGCTGAGCATCAGGAGAGCGATCAGAAAGAGTGCCGCCCGTCGTCTGGGCGTCAGATGAGAGTAGGGCTTGTATTTCCGGAACAGTAGGAATATCCCCGCAAAAGAAGCGGAAGCCACCCATATGCCTTCAGTGGTCGGCAGGGCCAACAGGAGCGCGAGGCCCCCCAGCAGCCAGATCAACCAGAAGATCTTGAAGCGCGCGTCGAGCAGCAACATCCGGACGGCAACGGCCCAGGTGGTCAAGGCCAGGATCCCAGCCGCAACGGCTGGGAGTGTATCGTCCAGGTTGAGGAATTGAAGGGCCAGCCAGAGGAGAACGCTGCCGCCTGCGGCAACCAGGACCAACCGCCAAACCCGTCTATTCAAGGGGGAGGCAGCCTCGCGGCCCTTTTCTTTTTCGCTCTCAGGAATAGGTGGAGCCCTGCGAAAGATCCTGTCCAGGATTGCCATTGCGCATTTATTCTACCACGCGCTTTCCGAACACAAAAGCCTGGAAATCCTCAGCCGCGGCCGCGAAGCACGCGGGCCGGCAGCCCGAAAAGGGCCTTGATGAAATCGAACAGCGCATTGACCGTGATCCCTATTAGACGGAAAGGTAGCATTAACAGCCAGATAAGGGGATACAGAAACAACAGAAAAAGGGCCAGGGGCCAACACAGCACCAGCAGGACAAACCAGAGAATGATTTTCATTTGTGAATCGCCTCCACACTATATCTACGAACAATAACGGCGTTTTGTTCGAGCAGGCCTGATTAAATTCCGTTGAAGCAGTTCCACAGTGCCAGATGAGAATCAAAAGGCTTGTCTTCCGGCCTATGATTGTGATTAGAATACACCAACGTTCCTTATGAGAGGGTCCTATGAGCACAACCTACGGCTGCGGCGAAGACAGGATCGGGGACTACACCTGCTTCAGGGCACACGACAGGATCGAGATCGACGGCCGGCTGGAGGAGGCCTGCTGGGCCCGAGCCCCGCACTCTCCCCGGTTCGTGGACATGGTGACTGGAGCGCCAGGATTCTGGGACACGCGCATGGCCGCGCTCTGGGACGACGACCACCTGTACATCGCCTTCTGGGTGGAGGAGCCCGATGTCAGGGCGCGCTTCACAGAGCGCGACTCGCCCGTTTATTTTGAGAACGACATCGAGGTATTCATCGCTGGCGAAGACTGCTACTACGAGTTCCAGATCAATGCCCAGGGGACAATCTACGAGGTGTTCTACATCTGGCAGGATGCCTACACCCGGGGCAGTCGCTTTGACACGCCCGAATTCGACCTGCTGAGCCGTCCGGTGGACATGCTGGGAGGCTTTCAGGACGAACTGCGCCACGGGAAACACCCCCGGGGACAGCGTTGGGCCTTCAGGGACTGGGACTTCCCCGGGCTGCGGGCCGCGGTCCAGGTACAGGGCACGCTGAACAACAGCACTGACGTGGATCAGGGCTGGACCGTGGAGCTGGCCTTCCCCTGGGATGGCATGACAATCCTGGCAGGAGAGCGAGCTCTGCCTCCAGAAGAGGGGGACGTCTGGCGTCTGGATTTCTCCCGGTTCGAGGCTCTGGAGTACAGCGGGATCCAGGCCTGCCGCTCACCGGGATGGTCGTTCAATCCGCATGGTGTGTATGACTCTCACATCCCGGAATGTTTCACAAGAATTCACTTCTCGAATACGCTCGCTTAACTCCATGCAGGGTGTCCCCTTGGAGGACGTCCCCCAGAAAAAGCAGGCGTTTTATTTCCAAGGAGATGCGGGTATAATGTACTGTTTTTCTGCCATGATCGATCTTAAAGGAGTGCTCCCATGAAAAATAACCTGCGGATCCTTCTATGTTTCTGCCTGATCCTGATATGCAGCCGGTCGCTTCAAGCCCAAACCCAGCCCGATGGAAAGAAGGCCTGGAAGCATGTGGAATACCTGTCCCAGGACTCATTCAAGGGCCGTAAATCAGGCACGCCCGAATACCAGAAGGCCGCCGAATACGTGGCTCAGAAGATGAAGGAATATGGACTTCAGCCCGGCGGCGACAAGGGGAGCTATTTCCAGCAGGTCGATTTCAAGAACTGGCAGCACTTCGAGCCCCCCACGCGGCTGGAGATCACGAGCCCTGAACACATCATGCTGGTGCCGGGCCGGGGAGCGGATTTCCGCCCCAACATGTGGACGGGATCGGGCACCTCTCGAGGAGGACTCGTATTCGCAGGATACGGCCTTATGTCCAAGCAGTATGAATGGGACGATTACTCGGGCCTGGAAGTAAAGGGCAAGGTCGTCGTGCTCCTGCCCGGGGCTCCGGACTTCATGGAGGAGCTGGACAAAAAGCTCCAGTCCCTCGATGCCAAGATCGAGACCGCTGTCGATAAGAAAGCGGCCGGGGTCATCTTCATCGATGCGGGCGGCCAGATGCCGGGACGCAGGTACCCCTCCGGCGCCAAAAAAGGCACCTGTCCCGATAACTTCGTGGTCATGACCCTGACAGAGCAGGTGGCTGACCGGATCTTCGATATGGCAGGGCTCAGCTGGCGGGACATGGTGAGCCGTACCATCAGGGAGAAAAAATCTTTCACGTCCGTTATGGGCATCCGCGCGGAGATGGAGGCCCACTACACCAACGAAAACCGCAAGGCCCCCAACGTTATCGGGGTTCTGCCTGGAAAAGATCCCAAGCTCAAGGACGAATACATCATCGTGGGCGGGCACCTGGACCACCTGGGTGTGGAACTGGACGGGCGGATTTACAACGGGGCGGATGACAATGCCGGCTCTGCCGCCGTTATCCTGGAGATCGCCCGCTTTTTCCAGGCAAACGGCTTCAGGCCCGACCGCACCGTGGTCTTCGCCTCCTGGGCCGGGGAGGAACTGGGCCTCGTGGGATCGCGCTACTACACCAAAAATCCGGTTTTCCCCCTAGAAAAGACCGTAGTCTACATGAATATGGATATGGTCGGCACCGGGGACGATGACCTCTATGTGGGCGGCATGTGGGAATTCTCGGATTTCTTCGACCTCATCAAAAATAACCTGCCGGAGAAATACCACGACAAGCTTCAGTACCGCCTGGATTACCGGGGCTCGGACCACAGCGCGTTCCTGCCTGTGGGCGTGACGTCCATCAGCCTCCGGACCGGAAACGTGCTGACCCGCGAACTGGATGACGAACACCCGGAATACCACCGCCTGGGCGACATTGCCTCCACCATCCGGCCCGAGTTGCTTGAACTGGCCACCGAGTATCACATCGAAATCATCTCCTTCCTGGCAGACACCAGAGAGGATCTGCTCGATCCCCTTCATCATATCAATTTCATACACAAGGACTCCTTGGTGGCCGATCTTCACTGCGACACCATCAGCCGTACGCTCCGAGGTGTCGACCTCTCCGTGGACAATGAGCGGGGACACATCGACATCCCCAAGCTGCAGCAGGGGGCTGTGGATCTCCAGGTCTTTGCCTGCTATGTGGGTCCCCCCCAGAGTGACAAGACCCGGATGCAGGCGGCCAAGCAGGCCTATGTCCAGATCGATGCCGTGCACCGCCTGATCCAAGACAATCCGGATGATCTGCTCCTCGTCACACACCCCGACGATCTGCGCGGGCTGCGCGCCAACCATAAGGTCGGAATTCTCATCGGCATCGAGGGCGGTTATGCCATCGAGAGCAACCTGGCGCTGCTGCGGTCCTTTCACCGCAGCGGAGTGCGGCTCATGACGCTTACCCACTGGACAACCACGGGTTGGGCCGATGCCTCGGGCGATCCTGAGCCGGCCAACCAAGGACTGACCGAGTTCGGGGAGCAGGTTGTCAGGGAGATGAACCGGCTGGGCATGATCATAGACCTCTCACACTCCCATGACGAGACCTTCTGGGACGTGCTGAAGATCACGGACCAGCCGGTCGTGGCCTCGCACTCCTGCTGCCGAGCGCTCTCCGACCACCACCGCAACCTCTCGGACGAGATGCTCAAGGCCCTGGCCAAGAACGGGGGGATGATCGGCATCAACTACCTGCCGGACTTCCTCATGGCAGAGAACCAAAAGAAGATCCAGGACCTGAGGGCCAAACTGCTCGAGAAATACGGTCTGCCCCTGGACCAGCGAGAGCTGATGCGCTCCGATGCCGAAACCCGGAAAAAATTCAACCAGGAATTCCGAGAGAAGGCACAAGTACTGCGGGAATCGCTCCCGGTGGTGGATGTCAAAACCGTGGTGGACCAC
>JBGUED010000087.1:0-7911 GCA_041821525.1 Candidatus Aminicenantaceae bacterium
TAATCACAGGAGAGGAAAAACTGCGGAGAGAATCTTTTGGACATCTGTGGTTCGCTCTGCTCCTGGCGGTTGTCCTGGTCTATATGGTCTTGGCCTCCCAGTTCGAATCCCTCCGCCACCCCTTTGTCATCCTCTTGACCATCCCCCTGGCCATGGTGGGAGCCGTGGGGCTGCTCGTGATCCTGAGCCTCCCTCTCAACATCATGTCCTTCATCGGCATGATCATGCTGGCCGGGATCGCCGTCAACAACTCCATCATCCTGGTGGACCTGATCAATCAACAGAGGCGCAGCGGTGTGGATATGGAAGCTGCCATCATCAAAGCAGGGCAGCTGAGGATCCGGCCCATATTCATGACCTCTGCCACCACCATCCTGGCACTCTTCCCTCTGACACTCGGGATTGGGGAAGGGGCGGCGCTCAGGGCCCCGCTGGCCGTGGCCGTCATCGGCGGTTTGGTGACCTCCACCCTCCTGACTCTGGCGGTCATTCCCGCTGTTTACCGGATCTTGGGCGGCCGTATGCAGACGAGATCGGAAAAGGTGTAGCCCTTGATTGGACGAATCATAAAGCGGCCGGTCACGGTCTTGATGTTTGTCCTGGGGCTCTGCCTGCTGGGTGCTGTATCCGTCCGGCAGTTGCCTATCGAGCTCTTCCCGAACACCGAGCTCCCCCAGCTGATCATCAATATATCCGGGCCGCAGAACGCCGATCCCTCCTACGTGGAACACTATGCGGTGATACCGCTGGAGGGCGCCATTGCCGGGCTGGAAAACATCGAAAAGATCGAATCCTTTGTGAACAGCCGGAATGCCATCATCTTTGTCTACTACAACCAGTCCAGCCGCCAGAAATTCGATTATTTGAAGCTCCAGGACAGGATCGCCGCGGCCTCTGCCATGCTGGAAGGCTCCTTCCAGGCGACGGTCGCCATGACCGATTTGGGGCAGCTCTCCAACCAGTTTCTCTCGTTTCAAGCGAGGGGGGAAGGGGGTTTGGATCAGATCCGCAGCGTCATCGATGAAAAGGTCACTCCCCAGCTGGAAACTATAGATGGAGTGGCCAACGTCAACGTGTACGGCGGCCGCAAGCGGTCCATCGAGGTCCTGCTCAACAGCAAGCAGCTGGCCGAATTCGGATTGACGGTCAACCAGGTCGCCTCCCGGATCGACCAGCAGGGCGGACTGAGGCAGTACTTGGGGGTAGCCAGAGAGGGTCGACAAAAGTATTTCGTCAACTTGGTCAGCGAGTACATGGACATCCCCGACCTGGGTGATGTCGTGGTAAGAAACACGGGCCCCATCACGCTGGGCCAGATCGCCGAGATCCGGGAAGGCGGGGCGGAAGAGGAGTCCATCTCGCGGATCAATGGTATGGAGGCCGTCACGGTCTCGCTGGTGCGCAGCTGGGACACAAACCTCCTTTCCCTTGCCGCCAAAACCCGGAAAGTCATCGAGGACCTCAACCGCGAGATCAGTGCCGACGGAGTCGAACTGGTCATCCAGATGGATGAGGCCCGTGTGATCGAAGACAACATCCAGTCCATCCTCCAACTTGGCCTTTTGGGAAGTCTGCTGGCCATCGCGGTCCTCTGGGTCTTCATACGCCGGCTCAGGTTCGTTTTTATCATCGCTCTCAACATCCCCATCTCCATCCTGATATCCATGAATCTTTTTTACGCGCTGGGGATCACCATCAACACACTCACGCT
The DNA here is from genome assembly GCA_041821525.1 of Candidatus Aminicenantaceae bacterium. Lineage (GTDB taxonomy): Bacteria > Acidobacteriota > Aminicenantia > Aminicenantales > Aminicenantaceae > JAUXEH01. Next base: position 1,712 of record JBGUED010000087.1, read on the forward strand.
GGTGGGAATCGCCATTGCCGTAGGGATGCTGCTGGACAGCAGCGTTGTGGTACTCGAAAACATTAACCGCCACCTCAGTAGGAATCCGGATCCGGGCAGTGCCGTGGTGGACGGCACCAATGAGGTGCTGCGGGCCATTTTCGCTGCTACGCTGACCACCATCTGCATCTTCATCCCTTTTCTGTTCTCCACCGAACCTCTGGTCCAGACACTGGGATGGCAGATCGGCGTGTCCATCATCGCCACCCTTCTCGTTTCGCTGGTTGTGGCCTTCCTCCTGATTCCCACCATTGCCTACCGGGCCCTTTCCGGAAAAAAACGGCTCACACGCCCTCCCGCGCTCAGCCCTAAGCAGCGGGCCATGCAGATCTACACCGTACTCCTCAAGACAGGCCTGCGCTTTCCGGCAGGAACGCTGGCCGTGTGTGTGGTGGCTTTTTTCCTCAGCCTGGTCATCTGCCTGGGACTCAGCATCAACGTTCCTCAGGAGGTCCCGCTCGACACATTCAGTCTATATGCCGTGCTCCCTTCAGGTACCACCCTGGAGACTGCCGATGAACAGGCTCGGGACATGGACGAACAGCTGGAGGATATTCAGGAGATCGAGGAACGCATGTCCTCCATCAAGGAGGACAATATCGTCCTGACTTTTCAACTGAAGGAGAATTACGAAAAAATCGTCGGCCGTCCTCTCGAGGAGATCAAGGACTCCATCGAAGATATGCTGGACGAGTCCTTCCCTCGTATCGATTTTTCCTATGAAGAACCCACTCAGAATGCCGGCTTCCAGGGGGGCAGCGGCCGCGGCGGGGATTTTCAGCGGCTTCTTGGGATGGGGACCAGCCAGGAGAGGGTCATTCTCAGCGGCCAGGACCTGGAGATCCTGCAGGCTATCGCCGACGATATCCAATACAACATCGAAGACCTCGATACCGTCAGATCGGTCAATACCAGCGTCTCCAATCAGCAGCCCAGCATCGACCTCCTCCTGGACAAGGCGGCGCTCAAACATTTCGATGTGGGGCTGCAGACCGTAATGGAAGAGCTGAACACCTTTCAAAAGGAGGTGTCCTCCACCGTCAAATACATGGACGGTCCGGAAGAGGTGGACATCATCCTGAAGACTGAAGAGGAAGAAGAAAAAACCTCGGATGACCTCCGCAGGCTGCAGATCCCGGCCAACACGGAAGGCCTGGTCCCCATCACTCAGATTTCCCAGCTCCTGTATACGGCGGGCTACAGCCGGATCACCCGGACCAACCAGGAAAAGCAGGTGACGGTGACATACCAGTTCGAGTCGGATATCGTGGACTCCAGCACCCTGCTGGAGCAGGCTCGGGATGAGGTCGAGACCATGGTCGCAGGCATCTACCCTCCACCCGGTGTGGCCATCGAGGTGGTCCATGATGAGAGTGACGTTTCGGAATTTTACTTCCTGATCGGCATCGGGATCCTCCTCATCTTCATGGTCCTGGCCTCCACCTTCGAATCCCTCATCACGCCACTTGTTATGATGTTTACCCTTCCCCTGGCGGCGGTGGGTGCCTTCCTGGCCCTCATCATGACGGGAAATTCCATATACAACGCCAACGCGCTCATCGGATTCCTGATCCTGCTGGGCGTTGTCGTCAACAACGGCATTATCCTCATTGACTACTCTCGCATACTGCAGCGGAGAAATTTCCGCCTGTCGCGCGCCCTGATAACGGCCGGCCAGGCCCGTGTTCGCCCGATCCTCATAACAGCAGTCACTACCATCCTGGCCATGCTGCCCATCGCCCTGGGGAGGGCGGAGTACATCTCCCAGATCGGGGCGCCTTTCGCCATCACGGTCATCGGAGGGCTGGCCTTCGCCACGCTCTTCACGCTGGTGATAATCCCCACGGCCGCCTACGGACTGGACAATACGCTGCGCTGGCTGAACAAACTTCCCCTCAAGACCAGGCTCCTGATGCTGGCCCTGTTCATCCTGGGGCTGGTCCTGATCCTGAACACGATCGACTCGGTGCTCTGGCAGTCCGCCTACATACTGGGGCTCCTGGCCTCGGTGCCCTCCGGGACCTGGTTTGTGCAGACCAGCCTCCGCCGCAGCCGCACGCGGCTCTTCGCCGAGGATGCGCCCATCACCATCACCATACGCAATGTTTCCAAAGTCTATGACGACTTCAGCAAATTCGCCAAGGAGTGGAGGAAAGGACGGGGAGACCGGGAGGCATCCTCAGGGAGCCTCGCTCTGAAGGAGCGGATGGCCCGCTGGTTCTATATCCTGCCTCTCTTTGCTTTTCTGGCCTACTTCGTGTTTTTCTACATGAGGGGTGGATTGTGGCGCCTGGTGCTGGTCGTGGTCTTCTATCTGGCCAGCCTGAGCCTGTTCCGCACCCTCGAGCCCGTACCGGGACCGGACCGGCGCCTGCGAGACCGGATTTTCAGCCTGGGAGAGAAGATGGTCCGCTGGGGGCTGCCTATTTTCGTGCTTTTCTGGTTGAGAGCGCAGTGGAGAGATACGTTTTCTGCCGTGTTCTTCGGCCTGATCTGGTACATGGCCATCCTCTTCCAGGCCGTGGCCAGGCGTCTGGTGCGGAAGAGCATCAATGTCGACCGCCTGACCGGCCGGTTCGGCCGGCTGAGACGTGTCTTTTACAGGTTCGTCCAGAGCATCCCCCTGCTCAGCCGGAAGAAGAAGCCCTTCGAGGCGCTGGACCGCATCTCCCTCTCCATCGGTAGTGGCATGTTCGGGCTGGTGGGGCCCAATGGCGCCGGGAAGACAACCCTGATGCGCATCATCTGCGGCATCCTGAGCCCCAGCCGGGGCAAGGTATCCTTCAACCAACTGGACCTTGAAGAGTACAGGGAAGAGCTCCAGGCGCTCATCGGCTACCTGCCCCAGGAATTCGGCACCTATGAAAACATGACCGCAACCCAGTTCCTGGATTATCAGGCCATGCTCAAGGGGATCTGGAACAAGGAGGAGCGGGACCGCATCGTTGGCACCGCCCTGGAGTCCGTTCATCTTACGGAAAACCGCGACCGCAAGATAGGCACCTTCTCCGGGGGCATGAAGCAGCGCGTGGGGATCGCCCAGACCCTGCTCAAGCTGCCCAGGGTCCTGGTCGTGGACGAGCCCACCGCGGGACTGGACCCGCGGGAGAGGATCAAATTCCGCAACCTGCTGTCTGAACTGGCCAGGGACCGCATCGTGATATTTTCCACACACATCATCGAAGACATCTCCAGCTCCTGCAACCAGCTGGCCGTTCTGCTGGAGGGGAAGGTCAAATTCGTCGGCTCCCCCCAGGACCTGATCAAACGGACGCGCGGGAACGTCTGGCAGGCCCACATTCCCGAGGGCGACCTGGATAGGGTCAGGCGGACCACCAATGTTGTCCATCACATGCGGGACGCCGGCAAGGTCAGGGTGCGGATACTGGCCGAGGAACAGCCCCTGGCAGAGGCCAAGGAAGTGACCCCCACCCTGGAGGATGCCTATGTGTGGCTGATGGGCCGGACTGAGCGGGGGAATGGAGGCCAGCCGTGAACAGGATAAAGACCATCGCCGCTTTCTTTAGATACAACGCACTGCACATATTCGGGGGGCGGTTCATAATCTTCCTGGGACTGGCCCTGGGTTTGTTTTTTCTGGTCCTGGTGCTCGGCCTGCTGGGAAGGGGCGGGACTCCCAATTCTGAGCAGCTGTACAACTATCTCCTCGCGCCCGGTATCCTGCTCGTCTTCTATCCTTCGGTGTACGGCATCCAGAAAGACCAGGACACGCGCATGGTGGAAACACTCTTCGGCATCCCCGATTACCGCTACAAGGTCTGGCTGACGCGGCTGGTGACGCTCTACCTCATCATCGCCGCCATTGTGTTCGCCCTGGTTCTCCTCTGCAGGATCGCACTGGCCGACTTCCCCGTCTGGCGCATGGTCTCACAGGTCATGATGCCGGTGATCTTCCTGGGGAGCCTGGCCTTTTTTATCTCCGCCCAGTCTACCAGCGGCAATGTCACGGCCGTGATTTTGGTCATCATCCTCATGTTCTTTTGGGTGTTGGGGGATGAGATCCAGGACAGCGCCTGGTTCCTCTTTCACAATCCCTTCCGCAGTGTGGAGGCCCTCCAGTCCATGGTGTTGTCCCAGACCACGTTCTACAACCGGCTTTACCTTGTCCTGGGGTCAGTGATCATGACCCTGTTCGCCCTTTTGCGCCTGCAGAACAGGGAGAAGTTTATTTAATCCCGGAGTTCTCGTGAAGCTCCGTTTCCTTTATTTTGAGCGAGTATTTCTGTTTTCTTTATCAAGCAGAATCTGTTGAGTCAACATCGCTTTATAATCCAGTACATCTTGAATCACCTGTTGTATATCATCTGCCTGGAGCACTACGATGTCGCCGTCAGATGCCATCTTCAGGGCTTTTTGTGTCGCTTCTCTTCCATCGATGATGATGGCGATATTCTCTTTTGAATAACCTGCTTTGATGAGGCCTTCTTGTACCAACTCACAGGTCTCTCCCGGAACTCTGTCGCGGGGATCCGTGTCGGTAATCACGATGTAATCATAAAATTCGGCAAGGCTCTCCCCAAAATCAATGATATCCTGGGTTCTGCGATTCCCGGTGCCGACTGCCATTCTGATCTTTTTTCCAGGAGCGACAAAAGGCAGCATCTGCCCGGTAGCTTTTACAGCTCCGATGTTGTGGCTGTAGTCAACCATGACTTTAAAAGTACCCATATCAATAATGTTCATTCTGCCGGGAGATTGGCCAATGGATGGACTGAAACTGATCACGCCGGCTCTAATTTGTTTCTCGTCTAATCCCAGCGCATAGGTTGCTGCAACGGCAGCCAGGGTGTTTGACACGTTGAAGAGAGCATTGCCGCCAAAGGTGAGTGGAATTTCAGTGACTTTGGCAACAGTGGATATCAAAGATCCTTTCTGAATGATTAGAGACCCATCTGTCAGGGTTACAATCGCATTGCCATCTGCTTTGTGTTTTAGCAATTCAGGGTGATCGTGGTCGAGAGAGAATAGAATCACCTGTCCTTTTGTTTGCTCTTTCAGGGACAACACCAATTCATCATCGGCATTCAATATTGCGTAACCGGTTGGTTTGACCGTCTCTACGAGGGTGCCTTTCAATCTGGTGAGGTCTTCGAGAGTATTGATCCCTCCTTCTCCGAGGTGATCCTGAGTGATATTTGTGACCACGGCCACATCGCTTTCCTCATATCCCAGCCCTCTCCGAATAATTCCTCCTCTTGCCACTTCCAGCACGGCATGGTCTATGGAAGCATCCATCAGCACGATCTTTGCCCCTTCTGGTCCGCTGTAGTCCCCTTCAATTATGGTGTGATTGCCGATGACAATTCCATCAGTAGAGGTCATCCCGACAATATTTCCGTTCAGCCCCAGGATGTGTGAAATGAGCCTGATCGTGGTCGTTTTTCCGTTTGTCCCGGTCACAGCTACAATGGGGATGTCGTGTTTAGCTCCCGGAGGGAAAAGCATGTCTACCACAGCTCCTGCGACATCCCTGGGTTTTCCTTCAAACGGGCTCACGTGCATACGAAAACCGGGAGCTGCGTTGACTTCAATAACGCCTCCGTTGTGTTCTGAAAGCGGAATCCTATGATCAGAGGTAATCAGGTCGATACCGATCACATTTAATCCGATGATCTGAGAGATGCGCTCTGAAATCGACTTTGTCATCGGGTGCATTTCATCGGTTACATCTATGGCTGTTCCTCCGGCACTTAAATTCGCGGTGGATTTGAGATAGAGTTTTTCGTCTTTTGGGATAACAGATTGAAGCGTTAAATGTTTTTGTCCTAAAATCCGTTCCGTCATGTAGTCAATTTTAACACGGGTGAGGGTCTTTTCATGGCCAAACCCTCTATTTGGATCGAGATTGATCCCGTCTATCAACTGCTGAATAGTGGATGTTCCATCGCCAACAATATATGCAGGATCTCTCCTGGCTGCGGCCGTGAATTTCCCATTGATGACGAGGATGCGATAATCCGCACCTGATAAAAATTTTTCAACCACCAGCTCTTCGCTGAACTTTTTTGCATGGTGGAAGGAGGTTTCCAAATCTGCGGGGACGGCTATATTGGCGGTAATGCCTCTCCCATGATTCCCTGCAATAGGTTTGATAACTACTGGATATCCAATCCTATCGGCGGCCTCCAATGCTTCAGGCA
>JBGUED010000088.1:0-7908 GCA_041821525.1 Candidatus Aminicenantaceae bacterium
GGCCTCGCCCGTGACGGCCCGGACCAGATACCGGTATGTGTCGCCGTACTGCACGGTCCTGTCTTCGTATTTCTGCTCTGTGACCCGGGTCATGTTCAGCTTCCCGGGCTCAGCTTCCCCGACCGTGCGGTACACATTGTAGCCTCCAACCACGGCCGGCTCGCTATCGTCCAGGTGCTTGGCGGGCACCCGCCACGTGAGGGTCACCTTGTTCCGGCTCAGTTCCGCCTTGAGTCCCCTGGGAGGAACGGACACATTGCGGGGCTCGGCCTTGACCCAGGAGGAAAAATCCGAGAACCGCCCCCGTGCATCCCGGACCTTGAAGCTGAACCCGTAATGTTTTGTTCCGATCTGGGCCTTGTCAAAACGGAAGACATAGAAAAATTCAAGGGGTGATCCCTCCGGGTCTTTCTGGTATTCGGGGAAATGATCAGGCAGGATCTCCTCCAGCAGCCTCGCTTCGCTGCTCATCCGCTCCGGGCCTGCCGGAACAAAGGGAGCCGCGGGAGGGGCTCCCACTTTATTGATCTCTTCCTTAACGTCCTCCTTTTTGATCTCTTCCTTGACGGACTCCTCCCCTTCTTCTTCCCCTGTATCTCCTGGCTTGTCCTCCTCGAAGATCCATATCTCGAGGGCCGAAAGGCTCTCCATGGGGCTCCCGTCCACATAGTTGGTTGGGATTCGCCAGCGGAGGCGAAATTCCAGGCCGATTTGAGCGAGGGAAACCCCTTCCACGGCCTTGGGGATCTTCTGCAGCGGAGGCATGATGGGGCCTTTTTTGCCGCAGGACCAGAACAGGGCCAGCAAAACCACGAATCCCGTCAGAAAGGATCGTCTCATCAAAGAATAAACCGGCTGAGGTCTTCGTCCTCCAGGATGTCCTTGATCTGCTTCTGGACGTAGATCCTGTCGATCACGATGGTTTTCTTACGTGCGTAAGGAGCGGCGAAGGAGATGTCCTCCATCACCTTCTCCATCACGGTATACAGACGGCGCGCACCGATATTCTCGCTGGTCTCATTGACCTTCTCGGCGATCTCGGCGATCTCGTCCACGGCATCGTCCGTGAACTTGATCTTGACACCTTCGGTGGCCATCAGTGCCTGGTACTGCTTGAGCAGCGCGTTCTCGGGCTCGGTCAGGATGCGTATAAAGTCTGCCTTGTCCAGGGAATCGAGCTCCACCCGGATAGGGAAGCGTCCCTGGAGTTCGGGGATGAGGTCGGCCGGCTTGGTCACGTGGAAGGCTCCGGCCCCGATAAACAGGATGTGGTCGGTCCGGACCAGGCCTGAGCGCGTGTTCACCGTGGTGCCCTCGATAATGGGCAGCAGGTCGCGCTGCACCCCTTCACGGCTCACCTCCGGACCGTGCCCGGATTCCCGGCCTGAGATCTTGTCGATTTCATCCAGGAAAATGATCCCGGAGTGTTCGACCCTTTCGACCGCCAGGCGGTTGATCTGATCCATATCGATCAGGCGCTGCTGTTCATCTTCGATGAGGTATTCGCGGGCCTCCTTGAGCTTGACCTTGCGCCGCTTGGTCTTTCCGCCCAGCCCGGGAAAGATCTCCTGGATCTGCATGCCGATCTCTTCCACGCCCTGATTGGAAAAGATCTCGAAGGGGGAGGAAAACCGCTCCTTCACTTCGATATCGATCAGGCGTTCTTCGAGAAGCCCGGCCTGCAGCTGCCTGCGAAGCTTTTCGCGGGTTTCATTGAACCGGACCGCGGCGTCCTCTTCCGGTGCACCCGCTTTGTGCGGAGGAGGAGGCAGGAGGAGGTCCAGGAGCTTTTCCTCCACATTCCCCTCGGCCTTGGCGCGTACCTCCTGGATCTTTTCGGCTTTGATGAGGCCCACCGAGATCTGCACCAGGTCCCGGATCATGGACTCCACATCACGCCCTACATATCCCACTTCGGTGAACTTGCTGGCCTCGATCTTGAGAAAGGGCGAGGAGGTCAGACGGGCCAACCTCCGGGAAATCTCGGTCTTGCCCACTCCGGTCGGGCCGATCATGAGGATGTTCTTGGGGGCGACCTCGTCGGCCATCTCAGGGGGGAGCTTCTGGCGGCGGTAGCGGTTACGCAGGGCGATGGCCACCGCCTTCTTGGCGTCTCTCTGCCCGATGATGTACTTGTCCAGCTCGGCCACGATCTGTTTGGGTGTCAGCTCTGTGTCCCGGTCGAGCCTAGTGCTCACAGTAAACGATTCCGGTAGTGCGATAGGCATTTACAGTTCCTCGACAGTGATGTGCTGATTGGTGTAGATGCAGATATCGGCGCTGATCTTCATGGCCTGCTCCGCGATCTCCTTGGCCGGAAGCTTGGTATGGGCCAGGAGCGCCCGAGCAGCCGCCAGGGCATACGAACCTCCCGAACCGATGGCGATGACCCCGTCATCCGGTTCCACGACATCTCCCGTACCGGAGATGACGAATGAGCAATCCTTATCCGCCACGATGAGGAGCGCTTCCAGGCGCCGCAGCGCCCGGTCCATGCGCCAGTCTTTGGCCAGCTCGATGGCGGCACGCGAAAGGTTGCCCCGGTATTCCTCCAGCTTGGCCTCGAAGCGGGAGAACAGGGCAAAGGCGTCAGAGGTGGCCCCGGCGAATCCCGCCAAAATGGCGTCGCTGTACAGCCGCCGGATCTTGTTGGCGCTCTGCTTGAGTACAGTCTCGCCAAAGGTGACCTGGCCGTCCCCGGCCATGGCCACCTTGCCGCCGCGCCTCACACAGATGATAGTGGTTGCCTTGTACATGGTTTTATCCTTATTCAATCATAATACGTCCAGCCCTTAAAAAGGTCAATCCGCCACAAAATGGGACGCCCCCCCTCCCCCTCCTAGAAAGGACTGCGGCGTCCCCAAAAGCGATAAGACCGCTTTATTTCTTTGTCATGCGCTCCTTGACCAGCTGGGAATACTTATCGTAGAGCCGGGTCTGCAGGCTGGTCATGGGTACCAGTTCCCCCTTGATGATGACCGTGTCGATACGCGAGCGGAGCTGGATCGGGCTGCCCGTCCAGATGACCACATTGGCCACCTTGCCTTCTTCCAGCGAACCGACCTCGTCGTCGATACCCAGGATCTTTGCCGGGATTATGGTCAAGGCCTTGATGGCGGCCTCTTCGGACAAGCCGTGGGCCACCGAGATCGTGGCCGGCACCGGCAGGTTGCGCACGTTACGGTTGCCGGGGCCCCGTCCGCCTGAGTCGAAGGCAAACAGGACGCCGTGGGCGGCCAGGGCCGCTGCCGTGTGATAGTTCTTGTCGTACGCTTCCCAGCGCTGTGGGAGGGCCGTGGTCCCGGCCCAGATGACCGGGATCTTTTCCTGAGCGAGCTTGCCCAGGTACTTGAAGACACCTGCGCGTGCCTGGATGATACCCTTGAGCTTGTACTCCTTGATGATCTCGATGGCCTTGCGCACGGTGAGCTCGTCGTAGGTGATGAAGATAACCGGGATCTGGCCGGTCACAACCGGTATCAGGGCTTCGAGCTCCAGGTTGCGCTTGAAGGGCGGAACTGCTCCCTTGCCTCCCTTCTCATCCTGTCCATTGTTTTCTGCGGTTTCCTTCTGCTTGCTCTTTTTTTCCGCGTATTCTTTAGTCTGGTTGAACTTGTCCCGCAGCAGGGCGATCACACCGGGTATGGTCGAAGGATACTTGCCCTGCTCGCGAGCCGCGATATTGATGATCTGAGCCGCATAACGCTTACAAACCAGGTCTTCGGCCAGGTCGCCTCCCAGGTGCAGCACCACGGACTTGCCGTTCAAAACACTGCGGCTGCCGCTTACGGTCTGGACCGTGGTCACCCCCCCCACGCGTGTCACCTCGATGCAGTCGTCCTCAGGGTTAATAGCGTCGTAGGGATCCATGTGGGGGGTGGAGACTCCGACCTCGTCGGTGTCGCTGCTGGCGCCTGGGTAGCCCGTGACGCCCACAGACGTCATGAGAGCCACCATCCCCGGGTACACGTATTTACCGGAGGCATCGATGACCTTGGCTCCGGCCGGAGCACTGAGGTTCTTTCCGATCTTAGTGATCTTCCCGTTTTCGATCAGGAGGCTGCCCCCCTGAATGTCTGGACCGGTCACCGTGACAATGGTGCCGTTCTGGATCAAGATGACATCCGCTGCCCCGGAGATGGTCACGGCAAGGAGAAGACCCAACACAAAGCTGCCGACGAGGGCTGCGCGTCTCATCTGTGGCCTCCCTGGGACGTGATGCTGTCCCTGGCGTAATCGAAGAAGATCTCTCCCTCGATGATGGTCAGGAGGCACTTAGTGGTGGAATCCAGCGGGTGTTTCTCGAACACAGCCACATCGCCGTCCTTCCCGACCTCGAGGCTGCCGATACGATCCTCCAGCTCCAGGGACTCGGCTGCGGTCAGCGTGATCATCTTGAGCACCTCGTTATCCGGGATGTCGTTGTACTTGAGGACCTTGGCCGCATTGCGGAAGAGGTAGCGGCCCTCATCGGGGCTGTCGGAATTTATGACGATCTTAACTCCGGCGTCGTACATGATCTGGAAACCGTAGGGGCTTCCGTCGTAGGCTTCCTCCTTGAAGCCCCACCAATCGATCCAGCCACCATGGAACACGCCGGCCGCGGCCATGACATCGGCCACCTTGTACCCGTCCACGCAGTGGCTGAGCTGGATGAGGTCGAGGTCGAACTCCTTGCAGAAGCCGATGATCCACACGATCTCGTCCGCCCGGTAGGTATGGCAGTCGATGGAGAGCTTTTTCTCCAGTGTCATCTTCAGGGTCTCCATCTTGAGGTCCTTCTTGGGAGGGGTGAGGTCTGTCTTGCCGGCAGCTTTATTCTTCTCGTACTTGTCCCACTTGGCCTTGTATTCCTGGGCCTCGATAAAGGCCTTGCGGGCCACATAGGCAGTCCCCATACGGGTCGAGGGGGTGCGGCCTTTAGTCCCATACAGCCTTTTGGGATTCTCTCCCAGGGCCATTTTGAGCTGCTGCCTGACACCTGGGATTATTAGCTCTTCCACGAGGCGGTTGTACTTGAGTTTAATGGTCACATTGACCCCGCCGATGACGTTGGCGCTTCCGTGCATGGTCTTGACCGTGGTCACACCGCCGCCCAGCGTCGTGAGGATCTGGGGCGAATCGGGCTCCAGGGCCTCATGCATCCAGATCTGTGGAGTCACGGGGTCCGTGGCCTCGTTGACATCGGAAAGCGCGATGTGCGAATGGCTGTCGATGAGGCCGGGCAGCACGAACCTTCCGGTCACATCGATGACTTTAATGCCGGCCGGGATCCTGATGTCCTTGCCCACGGCTGTGATCTTACCGTCCTGGATCACGACCGTGCCGTTTTCAATGGTGCCGTTGGTGATGGTCAGGATGGTGCCGCCTTTGAGCGCCAGGTCCTGGGACTGTGCGCCGGCCCAGAGCATCATCACTCCGGCCAGCAGCAGTAAGAGCTTCTTCAACATCTTCACCTCCTTCACTTTTTCCACTTCTCCACCAGAAACCTGTTGATAAATTCATAGGTCCGGTTGTAAGCCTCCATGCGGTTCTTGAATCCCATGAACTCGTGCGGCTCATCCGGCGCGATCATGAGCTCGATGAGGACATCCCCCTTGATGCGCAGCTTCTGCACGAGGTCGGTGGTCTGCTGGAAGTCCACGTTGCGGTCATCGTCGCCGTGGATAAAGAGCACCGGAGACTTCCAGGTCTTGGTATCGGCCACCGGGGAGGAGTCCCTGGCCAATTTGGCCTGGGCCTCGTTCATGCGCCCCCGGCCCCGTTGTGACCAGTCGTGCACCCCGGCCATGTCCACCCCGACTTTGAAGATATCAGAGTTGCGGGCCAGGGCCATAGCCGTGAGCAGTCCCCCGTAGGAGAGTCCCCACTTCCCGATGCGCTCCGGGTCGACCTCGGGCCGGCTCTGGAGATACTTGGCTCCGGCCAGGACGTCCTGGTATTCGGCTGCCCCGCGCATGCCGGTGTTGGGCGCGTTGCGGAAGGAGCGGCCGTAGCCGATGCCGCTGCGGTAGTTTATGGAAATCACCACATATCCGCGGTTGGCAAAATACTGGTTGATGCCGTAGGCCTCGGAATAGAACTCCATGTAGTGCCACCCCATGAGCATCTGCCGGATAGGCCCGCCGTGGGTGTAGACCACGCCCGGCCGCTTGTCCCCGGGCTGGGCGCCCTTGGGCAGAAAGAGCTGACAGGGGATCTCGAGCCCGTCCGGGGCCTTGACCACGATAAGCTTGGGGAGCACAAGCTCGTCCTTGGGGTATTCGGGCGGGAGGGCTTCAGGCGCCACCACCACGATCTCTCCCCCGTCAGCGGAGACAGTGGCGATGGAGGTCGGATGGAAAGCCGTTGCATACAGGAAGGCGGCCTTGTTCCCGGAGGCCAGGGCCACGGGATAGGTGCCGATGGTAGCCCCCTGGGTCAGCTGCACTGCCTTTCCACCGGCCGTTGGCACCTTCCAGATGTGACGGCCGTGGATGTCGGCCAGGTTGCTCGAGAAGAACAGCGTCTTGCCGTCTCTCGAGACGTCCAGGTGCTCCACGAACGCCTCGCCGGGAGTGAGGTCCACAGGCTCCCCACCGCTCAAGGGCAGGGAAAACACATGGTTCCAGTTCTCCTGCTCGGCCGTGAACAGGATGCGGCCATTAGCCGTGAGCTGGAATTCGCGGAAGGAGTAGAATCGAGGTTTTTCGCGCGGCATGGTCCAGATCTCTTGAGCTTCGCCGGTTTTGGCGTCGCCCAGCCAGAATGACTGGATCACAGCCCCTCGGCTGCGAAAGCCGGACTGCGCGACTGACCCGAACTGCAGGCCCGGCCGACGGATGAACAGGATTTTCGAGCCGTCAGCTGACCATTGGGGATCGCTGTCCCGGTCCACATTGGGCGCGATCCAGGTGATATTCCGTTTGGAAAGTTCGAACACGCCGATGAAGCTGTGGTCGTTCCGCATCGTCTCAAAGGCCACCCGGCTGCTGTCCGGAGACCAGCGGGGAGAGCCGTTACTGCCGGCCGCCCGGAACAGGAGTTCAGGCTCCGGAACCTCCGCGGAATCGGCCGGAGGTTTCAAGGGCAGGCGGTAGATCAGGCCATCCCTCACAATCAGAGCCCAGCGGCCGTCCGGAGAGAGTACCGGGTTGGCACCCTTTGCGAGTTTCCAGGGCGTCCCTCCGCCCGTACGCACCGCCCAGATCTCCTGCTCCCTGCCGTCCGGGCCGCTGTCGGAGTTGGTCACCCAGCCCTCGCTGTTGGGGCGGCCGTTCTTGACATAGACCACGGTCTTCCCGTCGTCCGTGATGTAGACATCGGGCAGCTCGAACACCTCGTCCCTGGCATAGCCCGTGAGGTTAACCGGCTTGAAATCCGGAGCCGCCGCGGTCCACACATTACGCTGGCCCTTCTCATAGAAGACCCAGGCGATACGATCGGCAGCCTTGGCCGAGACCAGACCCCAGGGATAGGGCGGGCTCAGCACCTGTTCCAGTGTGAAGGTTTCCTCGGCCGCAGACCGGCCGGCAAAACTCAGGACTATCATCAGGGCCAGGGCCCAGATAAAGAGTCTTCGTTCTCTCATTTTCCCCTCCTTAGACTGCGGCCTGGATAGTGAAAGTTTGTGGAATGGATCCAACAGAACGGTTAGCGCGGAGAGATGATGCCGCCTTCATGCCTGCTACCATAATACGACAGAGCCTTTTAAATCAACAGAAATATACCAGCAGGCACTCGTGGTGCGGGAGGCCCTGAAATGCTCAGCCCAAGCGAAACACAGAGACGTTCTAGTGTTTCAGATTTCTGAGGATCTTCATGTTCCGGGTATCCTCTAAGAAAGTGTCGAATTCGATGAAGTACCCGGCCGGATCATAGCCGACAAAGGCCCGGACCGGGATTGCGGAGGCGTCCTCGAGCGGGTCC
>JBGUED010000089.1:0-7900 GCA_041821525.1 Candidatus Aminicenantaceae bacterium
GATGAAGAATTTCGGCGTCAACTACGGTATCGTCTTCTCCGCCTGGGGCATCGGGGGCTTCATCCTGAGCCGCCTCTCCCAGTCCCTGACGGCGAAGTCGGGATCCTTCACCGCCTCCTTCCAGGTGGCCGCCGCCCTCCTGAGAGGCGAAGGGGATGTCAAACGGGCCATGGTCGTCATGATGATCAGCTCCGGGCTGAATATCCTCCTAGATCCGGTCTTCATCTACCTGCTGAAGCTCGGCGTCCCGGGGGCAGCCTGGGCCACCATCATTTCCATCTGTGTTTCGAGTGGATACCTCTTCTACGTCTTTTTTGTCAAGCGGGACACTTATGTCGATATCAAGTTCCGCGGCTTCCGTTTCCGGAAGGCCATCCTCTCAGACGTCCTGAAGGTCGGGGTCCCGGCCTCTTTCCAGCAGCTGTCCATGGCCGTGGCCATGCTCATCCTCAACCTGATCGCAGTCAAGGTGGGCGGGACCGACGGCGTAGCAATCTACACGACCGGATGGCGGGTAGTCATGTTCGCCGTCCTCCCCCTAATGGGGATCGCTACGGCCGTTGTATCCGTGACTGGAGCCGCCTTCGGCGGAAAGGCCTACACGAAGCTGGACAGCGGCTACATGTACGCCATCCGAATCGGTGTGGTCATCGAGCTGGCCATGGCTACCATAACCTACATCCTAGCCCCGCATATCGCCTGGCTCTTCACCATGAGCCAGGAATCTATCCGTATCCGGGCCGATCTCATCAACTTTCTGCGTATCATGTGCATCTTTTATCCCGCGGTCTCCCCCGGAATGCTGTCCTCGGCCATGTTCCAGGGCACGGGAAAAGGGACCTACTCCCTGGTGTTGACCCTCACACGGACCATACTCCTTACTACTCCCCTGACCTACATCATGGCCGTAACGCTAGGCATGCAGCTCGATGGTCTCTGGTGGGGAATCGTGATCGGCAACTCGACCGGCGCCCTCATCTCATTCATATGGGGTCGGAGCTATGTACGCGGTCTACGGGCCAGACTGGATCCCTGAAACCGGGAGTGATCCAGCTCAATCCTTGAGCCACATCATGCACTGTAATTCAGACGACTAGCGCCAGCTGCGGTAGGGAATGAGCGGCAGGTCTCCAGGCTTCGTAACACGGAGGAACGGGAAGACGTCCCCTTTCTCAGGCACCAGCCGGTACATCCAATAGCGGATGAGTCCATACTGGGACTGGGGTTCGAGTAGGCAGGGGATCAGATTGGCCGCCGGCTGGGCGCACGGCACATAGATGTCGCCCCGTTTTGCCACGACCATGACCGCTGTGTTCTCCACAACGATTTTTTCCGGGGGAAGGTAATCGTATTGAGCAGAGACGATGTCCGCTATCTGATAGGCCTCTGTCTCCAGGGTGAAATCCGTTGTGAACAGATGGAGTTCCAGGCCGTGTTTGACCAGAGTCTCGATCACGTCTTGATGAAGGGCCGGGACGATGTAGCCCAGGGGGCGCTCCACGCTCAGTGTGGGTTCCACCAGTGGGAACCAGTTGTCGACCACCCGCTCGATGAGCTGGTATTCCGCACCCGAGGGATTGGGCCTGATGTCGGCTGCAGTCAAGGGATCTCCGGCCTTTTTGTCCACTGTGAGGATCCCCCGGATGGGAGAGCGGCTGCGCCGGTACTCCTGGATGGTAAGGATCGGATCTCCGGGATCGCTGGCGTAACGCATGCGCAGGTGGACCAGGTCGTCTTCTGTGTACACGGACGCCTTCGCCTCCAGTTCGCTGCGCAGCCCACGGACCAGAGCATTGATCTCCTGCCCGTGCCGGGCCGCGCTCTCCAACAGGAACCGGATCCCGAAGTACTGGTATCCGGTGCGCTCCTCGAGTGTCGCCAGATCGTGCCGTGAGGCCCCCTCCTGGATGAAGGAGAGGGTCTCGTAGATGCCCAGGCTGTTGCGCCCGTCGTTGAGGTCCGTGGTGGAGAAGCGTTTCATCTGTTGTCGGCCGGCCGTGTCCTCCCGGCCGTAGCTGACACCCGCAGAGGAATCGATCCCCATGGCCTGTGTGATCAGATACTCGTGAAACGTGATGTTCCTGGCAGCCAGGGCCTGGGCCGTCTCGACCAACAGTACGCCCCGTTCAAAATCCTGCAGCCGCCCATGGATGTTGACGTTGGATACGCAGCCTATGGAAACCCGGTAATAGTCGTCCCCCTTTTCATGCACGTCCAGTGTGACCTCTGGCATCCATGTGAAAAACACCCGGTTGATGGCCTCCGTCTCGGGAGACTCGAGCTTGACCTGGTCCCGGTTGAGATCCAAGCCCTGCTCGTTGCTGCGCTGGTCCAGGGCGTTTCCGTAGGGATTGGCGGTCGGAAGGACGAGCACATTCACGTCCCGGAGCAGGGGCCTCAGCTCCCCGACAGCCAGGTCGCGTACCAGGCCCAGAGCCGCTTCCTTGGCCGACTGCTCGTTGCCGTGTTTGGCCGCCACCAAAAAGAAGGTCGGTTTGCTGCGATCGATGCTGTCCGGAGAGCCTGCCCCCTCCTCCGTGAGGATACAGAGGAAGATGTCTTTGGCCCCATAGTTCTGCACAGGCAGGGTTCGCCCCACGATCCGAACCTCGAGCTCCGGAGAGAGGTGATCCAGCCGGCTGAGGAACCGTACAATATCCTCGTGCTGTGTGTACTGTGTGAAGTTGGACGCCTCGCCCGGGGTTCTGATCTTCTCTTCCGCACCGAGACCTGTTTGACCAGAAACGATCAAAATGGCAGCAGCGATTATGACTCCATAAGCGATATTTTTAGCCATAGAAGCGGCCTCCTTGAGGGAGTAGCAGAAGGATTATTCCTCCTCCTCTTTGATTTCGAACAGCACCTCGATCGTCTTGACCTGAGCATCGCGCAGCACCTCGAAGCTCACGGTGTCTCCCCAGGTGAAATGCGCGAGATAGGTCCGGAGGGTGTTGATATTGGAGAAGGAGTGATCGCCGACCGCAAGGATCACATCCCCCTTCTTGAATCCGGCGTCCTGAGCCACTCCGTCGATGGGCTCCCGTTCCACGACCGGATTCGCGAGGTGATCGAAGGTCTTCAGCCTCAGGCCGATCGACGGATAGGCTGGGCGGTCTTCCTCTGCCAGGCCCCAGATGTAATCTCCCAGGGACCGCGAGACCTCGAGGCTGTCCCTGCCCTCGGGTACCACAATACACACGACGGTCTTGGACGGCCATCCGCTCTTTTCCAAAGCCCGCCGGTTGATGCCCAGGTTGTACATCAGATGCCCGGATCCGGCCAGCACAACCATCCGCTTGCGGGTGTATTCGAGGGCCTTGAGCATGTTGTCGGACATGACCTCGTCCCAGGCCGATTGAGCCCGGTACAGCCCCTCGAAGACCTTGTCCAGCCCGGGACCTTGCATGGCGTGGGGCATATCCATGTTCTCGAAGGTCGCCCGGATGTACGCACGATGCTCCTGGTGTGTGACGTCGGGATCGGGCATCAGTGCTTTCTCCTCATCAGTGAGCGCAGCATATCCCCGCATACGCAGTTTGGAGATGATTTCACGGGGGGCGTTCAGTCCATGGATCGGGATCCGCAGCGATTTGGCCGCTGCGAAGATTTCGGCATAGTAACCGAAATTGAAGTTCCAAGCTACATACCACTCCGCTTCCCGGATGAATTCCTTCTCGGTGAGGAGCCCCATGGACCATTTGTTGAGGTGTTCCCGCCGGAGCGGGGTGAACATCTCCAACCCGATCGTCAGCTCCGGATTCTGTTCATATAAGGACCGGATGATCCTGGCCTGGATCTGATGCATGGGAAGGCTGTTGTGAGACTCCCCCACATGAATGACGCGGGCGGCGGCCATCTCCGCGATCATCTCTTCGAACGTGATGGCGCGCCCCGTGGCCGCCGAGAAGATCACGTCCGGGCGGACCTCCAGGATTTTGTCCTTCAGATCGGGATCTCCCAACTTAAGGCGCAGGCTGGCAAACTCCTCCTGTTCCTCCTGAGCCGATAATCCCATACCCAGCATCCCTATCAAACAAAGCAGCAGCAGAGCTGTTCTTTTCATCCAAATCTCCTATTAAGGCAAAGAGGTATGATACCTGCGACCTCTGTTCTCGTCAAGCCAGCCAAACCCTCCCCCATACCTATCCCACCCTATCATCAGTACATTGTGATGCGCTTTTTGCGCCGAACCTCCCCCTTCAAGTACACACCCTTCCATTCGTCAAATGAGCTCGGTTTCAGTCACGTTCTCTGTTTACATAGGCCGGAAACCTGCTATACTTGCGTAAACTTATGCCGGATTCAGAAAATCCCAAAAAGACCATACGCACATTTGCGACCGCCACCTTTTTTAATGACCTCGGCTCCAACATGTTCTATCCCATCTGGCCGTTTTTCGTGACAGAAACCCTCAAGGCCAACATGGCGGCCCTGGGTCTCCTGGACGGTATTGGAGAGGGGTTGATGTCCCTTTCCAAGGCCTTTTCAGGCTATCTATCCGACCGCATCCACAAGCGGAAGGTGTTCATCTGGGTCGGATACTTGATAGCGGTTCTGGCACGCCTGGGATATGCTGCGGCCGCCACCTGGCAGCAGCTCATCGTCTTCCGCATCCTGGACCGCATCGGGAAAGAGCGCAGCGCCCCTCGAGACGCCATCGTAGCCGACATATCGACCCATGAAAATAGGGGCACTCACTTTGGATATATCCGGGCCATGGATCACCTGGGAGCGCTGTTGGGGAGCCTCCTGGTCCTTGTGCTGATGCAGTTCCTGAGCTACCGCTGGATCCTGGCACTGGCAGCGCTCCCAACCCTGGTAAGCGCCGTACTGGTGATCCTCCTGATTCAGGATCGGCCCCCGCAAGGAACCGGGAAATCAACCGGCATCTCTTTGGGACTGCTGAGCAAACGCTTCCGACGATTCGTTATACTCAGCGCTGTCTTTGCGCTGGGAGCGTTCAGCTATTCGTTCCTGCTCATGTTTGCCCGGGAAGCAGGATTCGGTAAGACGTTCGTGATCGCCCTCTATCCCCTATTCACAGCGGCAGCGGCAGCATCCTCATGGATCTTCGGCCGCCTCTCGGACAGGATCGGGCGCAAACCGGTCCTGCTCATTTCGTACGGGCTCTGGATCGTCGTGTGCCTGATTTTCCTGCTGGTGCGCAGCCCGGCCCTGCTCATCTTCAGCTTCGTCCTCTACGGCATGCACAAGGGCATCCTGATCCCTGTTCAACGGACCGTGGTCTCGGAGTGCGCACCCTCCGCCTTCCGGGCCAGCTGCCTGGGTGGCTTCCATATGATCACGGGTCTCTGTGCGCTGCCGGCCTCGTTCGTGGCCGGGATCCTCTGGGAGACTCTCGGCAGCAGCGCCCCCTTTGTGCTCTCCATCGGATTTAGCCTGGTCGCCACGCTGCTCCTGATCTCCTTTAATCCAGAAGAGACCGTAGAGCAGTCTTGATTTTACACTCAGTCAAGCCCAAAACAAAAAACCGCCGTTTTTATGACTCGGAGTAACGCCTCTTTACACTAGGTTACAAAAAGTTGGAGGATTCCCCCGTCCGCTTTCAGGGAGTAAAATCTCGTGCGGGGGACGCACAGCTTACTTTTCGTCTTCTTCGCTGGAACGGATCCGGCCTTCCTTAATGGATTCCTCAATGATCTTTTGATGCAGATGGGCGGGGACCTCTTCTAGATGGGAAAACTCCATGAGGAAGGAGCCCCGCCCTCCGGTTATCGAGGTCAGGATCGGTTCGTAGTCCAGCATCTCGGACAGGGGGACCTGCGCCTTGATGATACGCATGCTGCCTCTCTGTTCCATGCCCTGCACCTTGCCGCGGCGGCTGTTCAATGTGCCCATGATGTCACCCATGTAGGTGTCGGGCGTGTAGGTCTCGACGGTCATGATGGGCTCGAGTATGGTAGGCTTGGCCTCCTTGATGCCCTTTTTAAAGGCAATGGAGGCCGCCACCTTGAAGGCGATGTCCGAGGAGTCGACGTCATGATAGGTCCCGTCGTACAGGTTGGCCTTGAAGTCTATGGTGGGATATCCGGCCAGGATGCCCTTCTTACGCACTTCCTGAATGCCTTTTTCCACGGATGGGATGTAGTTCCTGGGAATGGCCCCGCCGAACACCGTGTTTTCGAAGACGAAATCCTCTCCCCTGGGCAGGGGGTCGAACTTGATCCGGACGTCTCCGTACTGGCCGCGTCCTCCCGTCTGCTTCTTGTACTTGCCCTGTACGTCGGAACGCCCTTTGATGGTCTCCTTATAGGAGATCTTGGGCGGTTTCAGGTCCACGTTGACGTTGTACCGATTTTGGAGGCGCTTGGTGATGATTTCGACGTGGAGCTGCCCGTTTCCCGCAATGATGAGCTCCGAGGTCTCCGGATCTCGAGTAAACCTGACCGTGGGATCCTCTTCCGTGATGCGGTGAATCGCCTGAGAGATGCGGTCCTCGTCTCCCCGGGTCTGGGGTTCGATGGCAAAAGAGATGGAGGGCTCCGCAAATTTGAAGGCGGGAAAAACGACGTCGGCTCCCTTGTCGCACAGAGTGTCACCCGTGCCGGTATCCTTGAGCTTGGCGGTAGCCACCAGGTCTCCGGCCATGGCCTGGCCAGCCGGGACCTGCTCCTTCCCCTGCATGAAGAACAGGCCGCCCAGTTTTTCCATGCTCTGCTTGGAGCTGTTCTCCGCGGTACTATCGGGATTGATCCTCCCTGAGAACACGCGCATGATGGAGATGCGGCCGGTGTAGGGATCCGAAATGGTCTTGAAGACCAGGGCAGAGAAAGGCTGATCCAGGCCCAGCTTCACGGTCCCGCCCTCGAGTGGGATCTCGCCTTTCTGCACGGGATCCGGAAGGAAGTTCACGATGCCATCCAGGATGGGCTGCATCCCGATGTTGGCTCCGCCTGAGGCACAGAATATCGGGAAGATCTGGCGTTCCAGCACGCTCTTCTTGAATCCGGTGATCAACTCCTCCGGGGAAAGTGTGCCGTTCTCGAAGTATTTTTCCATGAGGGCTTCATCGTTCTCGGCCACCATCTCCGTGAGCTCTTCGATCTTTTTCTGGGCAGCATCCTTCAGGTCGTCCGGGATGTCCGTCTCCTGGATTTTCCCGCTCTGATTCTTCTCGAAGACAAACGCCTTCTGCTTGATCAGGTCCACCACACCGATAAATCCCGTCTCCTTGCCAATGGGCATCTGAACAGGGACCGCCTGACGGCCAAAAAACTCGTGGATGGACTGAACAGTGCCTTCGAAGCTTGCGTTTTCCCGGTCCAGCTTATTGACCACGAAGATCCCGGGTTGGCCCATCTCAGTCATCATGTCCCAAACTTTTTCAGTGCCGACCTCCACTCCGCCCGCCGCACTCACCACCAGGACTCCCGCGTCCACTGCCCGAAGGCTGGCGCGTGTGTCCCAAAGGAAGTTGGTGTAGCCGGGACAGTCTATCAGGTTGATCTTGTGCCCGTTCCAATCCAGATGGCAGAGGGATGAATTTATCGAGATCTTACGCTTGATCTCGTCTGGATCATAATCCGTGACCGTGTTTCCCTTGTCAACTTGGGTGAGCCGTGTGGTAGCTCCGGTATCGAACAGGAAAGCGGAGGCCAGCGTGGTCTTTCCGCAGGACCCGTGGCCTATGACTGCGATGTTCCTAATTTTTTCAGCGTCAAAATCTTTCATCGTGAAGCCTCCAGTCGGATGGTAACAATATAAAAATGCACCGGGTATAATACACCATCCAACACTCCCATCTCAAGAACTTTGGGAAATATTGGATTCAGAGGCGGTCGAGCACTTTCTGGAGGTCCGGCGGCAGGGGTGACGTGAAATTCACATTCTCCCCGGTACCGGGGTGGCGGAATCCGAGGCTCCCGGCATGCAGGAATAG
>JBGUED010000090.1:0-7895 GCA_041821525.1 Candidatus Aminicenantaceae bacterium
GACCGAGCCGTCAGTCGAGGCGCCTTTGCCCACCAGGATGACCGTGCAGCCTTCGGGGGCATCCCAGACAATGGATTCATCGGCCTCAACGGCCCGTTGGGCCGCGGCCGATGGGTTCCAGGCCAGGGCCACGATCAGGCAGATCCCCAGGGCCAGCCAGACATGTTTTGTGTGTTTCATTATTCACCTCCAATTCGAGTCTTTGCCCTTCGGGCGAGCCGATCTCAGCACATCAACATCATCGTGGCCCAATCGCCGTAGATAACTACGACTCATGCGCCACTTCTTTGTTGCTGCACCAATCTCGGCCCGTGAAAAATTCAGGTTATCAAAATTATCCTAGAAGGTCCATTCCATTTCAAATGCGTTAATTCAGATGGATGTTATCGGGATCGGCTTTGGCAGGATCATGGAAAAAGTGTCCCACACCTTTTTCCAAGACCTCGGCATAGCGCGGGACTCCGCTAAAAACGATGGCCCGCTCCGGGCTTCTGCGGGAGTACTGGCGGCAGAGCTCCAGCACTACCGAACAGTGCTGTCCCACGCGCTTTTCCATGGGCCAACCGGTCTCATCATAGGGGACGAACAGCATCGCCTTCTGCGCCAGGCTCAGCAGGAAGGGGTCTTTGCCGCTGAGCAGCAGATCCGTAGTCTTGGGCCCGGTGGGTTGGTCGAGGAAGGGGATGGGCGCTTCCAGCAGGAAGGGGAGCGTATCCGAGTAGTCCCCGATCTCGCGGTGTGACAGCCCCCGGAATCCTTTGGGGGAGGGCTCGACATGGCTGTCGAAGCCTTCCATGGCCTTGACCGTGAGCGAAACCATGGTGGCCAGGCGCACCGAGCTCTCGGGAGCCACCATGCAGTTGGTGACCGGAAACATGGTTTCGGCGCCGTGGATGTCGATCGCCAGGTCCACCTCTTCCCGCCGCATGATCTCCATAGCGGCAAAGGTGACCCTTTCCATGAGGGGGCCATCCGGCCGCCCGGGCCAGGTGCGGTTGGTGTTGCGGATGTCCAGGAAGGAGAGGAGCTGTTTGTCGGGATAGTGGATATAGACGTCCGGATCCGGCCACTGGTCCAGGGGTGAGGCGTCCCGATTGCCCATCCGGAACCGCTTTTTTCCCCAGTCCGTGGGGATGTCGAAGTAGAGGGGGTAGCCGTCACCCGGCCGCGTGTTGCGGCTCCCGCTGTGGTTGAACTGCGGGATGACGATGAGCGTGCCCTTTTCCACTACGGCGTTTTCGATCAGGATCAAGGCCGTGAGCAGGGAGGCGGGCTCGTTGGAGTGAGTGTTGCCCATGACCAGCAGCTTGCCGCCTGGCTCCTTGCCTTCGAAATAGAAGACCAGCGTGTCGGCCGGTGTACCCTCGAGGCCGAGGCAGTACTCGCTGAGGAGCCCGATCCTGGTCACTCCCGGGCCGGCCATGATGGGCATCTGAAAGTGCCGGTGCCGGTGGAGCTGGACGCCGGCCTGGATCACGACCGCCGCGGTCAGTATCAGGGCCAGGATCTTGACAATCCCCATGCTGCTTGTGTCAGGTTTGTCTCTCATTTTACCCTCAAGATCCTCAGGACCAGCGGGATCATGACCAGAAGATAGAGCAGCATGTCGTTCACGCTCTTCTTCTCCCGGATAAAATTCCAGATGAGCAGGGCCAGGACAAAGGCCGAGATCAAGTAGTAGATCCACATGATGATGGTGTATGCCATGATGTTCACATGCTCCACTTCACCAGAAAATCAAGACGCGCGCTGAAGACCACCATCAGGATTCCCACCACGGTGATCACGATCCAGGGCAGCCAGGTGCTGCGCAGGAAGGACCAGTAGGTTCCCTTGTATTCCGAGACCATGACAGAAAGCCGGCCGATGAGTGCCGTGGGTGGCAGCCCATCGCCCAGAGGCCAGAGCAGGCTCAGCCCGGCTATGGCCACGGTGGCGTGCAGGCCGATCGAATCCAGGAACCAGATCAGGGGTATGCCGATAATAGCAGCGCCGCCGTAGGTCAAAACCCCCTCTGACACCGGGATGATCACGGCCAGGGAGATGAAGAGCAGCACCAGAGGAGTGGAGATCACGGCAAAAGACAGCAGCCCGCGTACACCGGTGGTGGTCATGATCTGCTGCAGCATCCCCACCACGACCATGGTCGCCAGGAGAGGCAGGAGGCGCCTCACCGTGTCCCGCGAAACGCGGAGGACATTGATCCGTTTGGGACTGACCAAGAGAGCTACCGCTCCGGCGATCACGAACTGCAGGGGCAGGCCCAGAACCGGTAGGGCAAAGGGCCAGATGCGGGAGGCCATTACCAGCCCGAAAAACACGGCAAAAGGCAGGAGAACGCGCCACCAGCTTTGGCCCGGAACCGGTTCGGGCAGTCTCTGTACGGAATCGGCCTTCTCGCTGTCCTTGCTTCGAGGGAGGCCCAGTACCAGCACTGTAAACGTTCCCAGGATCAGGACCGGGATGCCCAGGGGCAGCTCGAAACCCACATAGGGGATGGCCGTGCCCGCGGAAAGGATCATGGCCCAGATGTTGACCGGGGGGGCCGCAGCGCTCAGTCCGGCCACAATGAAGAGGATGGCGGCCGCCCGGCGGCGGGGGACACCCAGGGAGATCAGGGCCATGGCCACGGGGGCGCCGACCACCAGGAGAGACACGCTCCCGGCTCCGGTCAGGGCCCCGGGGATGAGGACGATCACCATCAAGACCAGCAAAGCGATCACCTTGACACCGGCCAGGGTCTTGAGCGTGCCGCGTACCACATAATCCACCCCGCCGGATTCCGAGAGGATCGCCATGAAGATGGTGGCAGTGGTGAACACCAGGATGACGTCCAGGTAGGTGAAGGCCCCCTCCACCAGGTGCCGGGATAACTCCCTGATAGGGGGCGTGCCCAGGAAGGCGCCGGCGATGCCTCCGGCTACTGCAGCGACCAGCATGCTCAGCTCGACGGAAAGCCGCTGCCATTTAGCCACACCGTAGGCCAGCACCATGATCGCCAGGATTATTCCAATCTGCATTTGCATGGGGATCTCTCTTTCGGTCTCATTCTATATTCGGCTTTTTCCTTTAGTCAAGGCCAGACCTTTGCTATATAATGGTCGGTCTCCTGGAGATCTTGGCATGCAGCTTATCCGGTTTTGGATATTTCCTTGGCTGATCTGTTTTCTGGCGTGCACTTCTTCCGGCCGCTCCCCAGAGGTTGCACTCGGTATGCACTACCGGGCCGAGGTGGAGATCGAGCCGGATCAGCAGTACATGGGTTGTGACGTCAGCCTGCGGTTCCTGCCGCCGGACGATGGAGGCGTTGAGGCGGTTTTTTTCCTCCACCGACAGTTTAAGATCGAGAAGGTATCCGGAAAGGGGATCTCGGGCTATACTTTTGATGTGGATTCTGAAAGCCCCTTGGGTTTCATGCCTGCAGAATTAAGCCTCCGATTGACTTCATACGGTTTCAATGATACATAGATTTTATCCCGAAATTCAGGTCAAAGGAGGCTCTCATGAAATATATCCGCGGTTCGATGAAACCTTTCCCGATGATTTTGGCACTTGTGTTTCTGGCCATTTTCCTCGTGGGAACGACCGGATGTACCAAGGCGGAGAAATCGACCGTTCCGGAGGCGCCCATGGCGAAAAAGGTCCCGAAGGAGCTAACCATCCACGGGGACACCCGCATTGACGAATATTTCTGGCTCAACCAGAGGGAGGATCCGGAAGTGATCGCCTATCTGGAAGCGGAAAACGCTTACACGACTACCGCCCTCAAACACACGGAGCCTCTGCAGGATAAGCTGTTCACAGAGATCGTGGGCCGGATCGATCAGACCGACATGTCCGTGCCTTATAAGGACAACGGCTATTTTTATTACACCCGTTATGAAGAGGGGGATGAGTACCCCTATCACTGCCGGAAGAAGGGTAGCCTGGAGGCGGAAGAGGAGGTTCTCCTCAACGTGAACACCATGGCCGAAGGGCATGACTATTTCAGCGTCTCCGGCGTCTCCGTAAGCCCTGATAATGCGCTCCTTGCATACGGAGTCGACACCGTGAGCCGCCGCAAATACACCATCCATTTCAAAGACCTGCGGACCGGAGAGATGTTTGCTGACGCCATTCTCGACACCACAGGACGCGCAGTGTGGGCCAACGATAATCGGACGGTGTTCTATGCCCGCAAGGACGAGGCGCTGCGCCCCTTCAAGATCTTCAGGCACCTGTTAGGAACGGATGCTGGGAATGATCCAGAGATTTTCCATGAAGCCGACAACACCTACAATACCTATGTGTCCAAGACCAAATCGCAGAAATATCTGGTCATCGCCTCTTCCAGCACAGACTCTTCCGAATACCGGCTGTTGGACGCCGATACGCCCGACGGCAGCTTCCAGGTATTTCATCCCCGCGAGGCGGACCTGCTCTACAGCTTGGATCATTTCCAGAATTATTTTTATATTCGAACGAACCTTGACGCCCTGAACTTCCGGCTGATGAAGACTCCGTTGAACAAGACCGGCAAGGACAACTGGATCGAGGTCATCCCCCATAGAGAAGACGTGCTGTTCCAGGGTTTCGAGCTCTTCCGTGAATATCTCGTGCTCAGCGAGGTGAAGGCCGGGATCACTGACATCCGGGTCATCCGCTGGGACGATGGCTCTGAGCACTACCTGGACTTCGGTGAGGCGGCCTACATGGCCCGGCCCTCCACCAACCGTGAGTTTGACACAGGCCTCCTCCGCTACAGCTACACTTCGCTCACGACACCCAGCTCGGTGTATGACTATGACATGCAGATCCGCGAAAAGACCCTACTCAAGCGCCAGAAGGTCCTGGGCGGATTCGAGTCTGAGAATTATCAGGCCGAGCGGCTGTTCGCCACGGCCGGGGATGGGACCCAGGTGCCCATCTCATTGGTCTATCATAAGGGTTTTGTCAAGGACGGGAGCAGCCCTCTGCTGCTCTACGGGTATGGTTCCTACGGTTCCAGCATGTACCCCACCTTCCGGTCGGACAGGCTGAGCCTGATCGACCGGGGATTCGTGTATGCCATCGCCCATATCCGGGGAGGACAGGAGATGGGCCGCTCGTGGTATGAGGATGGCAAGCTCCTCAACAAGAAGAACACCTTCACCGATTTCATCGACTGCGCCGAGTTTTTGATCGATGAGCGTTATGCTGCCCCGGACAGGGTTTTTGCCATGGGCGGCAGCGCCGGCGGCCTACTGATGGGTGCAGTGATAAACATGCGCCCTGACCTCTGGAAGGGAGTCATCGCCGGGGTCCCCTGGGTGGATGTGATTACCACCATGCTGGATGAGAGCATCCCACTCACTGCCGGGGAGTGGAGCGAATGGGGGGATCCTCGGGAGAAAGAGTACTACGACTACATGCTGTCCTACTCGCCCTATGATCAGGTCAAGGCCCAGGATTATCCCGCCCTGCTGGTCACGACCGGGCTGCACGACAGCCAGGTCCAGTACTGGGAGCCGGCCAAGTGGGTCGCCAGGATCCGCGCCCTCAAGACCGACGACAACCTGCTCGTGCTCCACACTAACATGGAGGCCGGCCACGGCGGCCAGTCGGGCCGCTTCCGCCGCTACCGTGAGACGGCCCTGGAATACGCCTTCATCCTCGACCTTCTGGGGATCGAAGACTGAATCGAAGGTGTCGCGCTAAATAGGAGGGGAACATGCCCCTGAAAACACCTCTGGAAGTGGCCTTGGCCTTTGTAGACCTTATCGCCCTCCTGGGACGTGCCGGGGGGACCTACCGGCCAGCCCAGGGCAAGACCGAAGACTGCCGCTGGGAGATCCCCGCTGCTTGGAAAGCCGTAGTGAGAGGGAACCAGGTGGCGGAGTGGCGGGTCTATGCCGACAACGAACCCATGTACCGACTCATGGAGGTGTATCCTCCGCCTGAATAGATCCGCCCCCACGACATTGGGCCCGGCTCTATCGACAATGCAGGCAGGAACGGCTACAATGGTCGGCCCTGGAAGGGGAGTACGCCATGGATAACTCACATCTGAAGAGGATTGCCGCTGAGCTGGATCTGGACGAGCGGCAGGTCCGGGCCGCGGCCGAACTGCTGGCCGCTGACTGCACGGTCCCGTTTATTGCCCGCTACCGCAAGGAAGCCACCGGCGGACTGGACGAGGTTGCGGTCCTGGGCGTCCGGGACCTCCTGGAGAAGCTGGCTGCGCTGGATAAGCGGCGCAAGGCCATCCTCAAGTCCATGGAGGAACAAGGCGTGCTCACAGCTGAGCTGCAAGCCCGGCTCCGAGCCGCAGACAGCCTGAGTGAGCTAGAGGATATCTATCTGCCCTTTCGGCCCAAACGCCGCACTCGGGGCTCCCAGGCCATCGACAGGGGGCTCGAGCCTCTGGCCCGCCAGATCTTTGCGCAGGAAGACCTGGATCCAATGAAAGCGGCGATTTCTTTTGTGGATCCCGAGAAGGACATTCCCAATGCGGAGGAGGCCCTGGCCGGTGCTCGTGACATCATCGCCGAGTGGATCAATGAGGATGCCGAGGCCCGGGCTGAGCTGCGCGATCTCTTCTCCCGGAAAGCTGTTATCCGCAGCCATCCCGCTAAAGGCAAAGGGGAGGTGGAAACCGCCAAGTTCAAGGACTATCTCGACTGGCAGGAGCCCCTGCGCCGCATTCCTTCCCACCGGCTGCTGGCCATGCTCCGAGGGAAGAAAGAGGGACTGCTGTCGATCGCGATCCAGCCCGAGGAAGACGAGGCGCTGCGGATCCTGGATCGCCGCTTCGTACACTCACGGAATCTCGCTTCCGATCAGGTGAGGGCCGCCGCAGGTGACGGCTACAGGCGACTGCTGAGTCCCTCGCTGGCGAACGAGCTCCTGTCCGCAGCCAAGCAGGAGGCTGATGTGGACGCCATCCGGGTGTTTGCGGACAACCTCCGTGAAATGCTGCTGGCTCCACCCCTGGGCTCGAAGAATGTGCTGGCCCTCGATCCCGGATTTCGCACCGGGTGCAAGGTCGTCTGCCTCGACAGGCAGGGACGGCTGCTGGAAAATGACACCATTTACCCATTGGAACCCCAAAAACGCAGAGAGGAAGCCGCAGCCCGGATCCGTGACCTGGCTCTCGAGTTCGACATCGAGGCCGTGGCCGTGGGCAACGGGACCGGCGGCCGGGAAGCGTTCGCCTTCTGTCGCGGCCTTGAGCTGGGGCCGCAGATTTCCGTCATCCTGGTCAACGAGAGCGGGGCCTCGGTGTACTCTGCCTCAGAGGCAGCACGTGAGGAGTTCCCGGACCAGGATGTCACTGTGCGCGGATCCGTGTCCATCGGACGACGACTCATGGACCCCCTGTCCGAACTGGTCAAGATCGATCCCAAATCCATCGGCGTGGGGCAGTACCAGCACGACGTGGATCAGAAGCTGCTGAAGCAGGCCCTGGACGACACGGTGATGAGCTGCGTCAGCGCCGTGGGAGTCGAGGTCAACATGGCCAGCAAACAGCTGCTGAGTTATGTCCCCGGGCTGGGTCCCAGACTGGCTGCCGCATTGGTCGAGCACCGGGATCGGCAGGGGTCGTTCCTTTCGCGGCAGGCCCTGCTGGATGTGTCTGGTCTGGGACCCAAGGCCTTTGAACAGGCGGCGGGCTTTTTGCGCATCCGGGAGAGCGCCGAATCTCTGGATGCCTCAGCCGTCCACCCCGAGAGCTATCCGATTGTGGAACGCATCGCCGCCGACCTGGAGCAATCAGTGGAAGAGCTGATGCGGGACCCGAAAGTCCGCGGCCGGATCGAGAGGGACGGAGTAGACGCGACAGTGTCGATGAGCCGCCACACGGGCGAAAGCCGGATACCCTGGTTCCGTGACCACGACCCCGTCCCCTGGCTCCAGCAAACAAGCCATCAGAGCGG
>JBGUED010000091.1:0-7837 GCA_041821525.1 Candidatus Aminicenantaceae bacterium
CCATCGAGGAGATGCTGGCCATCGAGAACGAGGAATCCCCCCGCTCTATTTACAGCGATCCCCGGCCCATCCAGAAGTACATGTCGCTGGAAGAACTCTTCGCTATCCATGCGGATGTGTTCAAAGCCATGGAACCCGCTGTCTACGAAGGCCAATCTCTGGTCCCCATGAGGATCCCTCTGGTTTTTTCAGGCTTTTCGCTTCGGGCTTTTGATAAGAGCAAGGACTATTTTTCCCGCCTGGGCTTCCAGCCGGTCAGCTCGAGCTTCCAGGCGCTGCCTCAGGAAGGGGTGTCCCTGCCCCAGACCGGGCTCAAGCCCGGTGATGCGATAGGTGTCCAGTTCATCACTGGAGACCTTCTCATGGATGCCACGGGTACTGTGACCTATGTGGATGGGAACAAAGTTTTTGCGTTCGGGCATCCCATGTACAACCTGGGTCCGGTGGATTTTGCCATGGCCAAGGCCGAGGTGATCGGGGTACTTCCCAGTCTGAACGTCTCGCAGAAGCTGGCTGTATCCACGACCCAGGTGGGCCGCTTTGTGCAGGACCGGGCTACCGGAGTACTGGGCGAACTGGGGCAGCTGCCCCGGATGATTCCGGTCAACATCGAGCTGCTCAAATCCGAGACCGACGTCAAAAGCTATAAGCTCAAGGTGGCGGATGACAAGCTGCTGACGCCGTTCCTTCTCAACACGGCTGTGACCAGCCTGATGCTGGCCGAGGAACGGTCCTCTGCCGATCTTTCACTGGAATTCATGGGAACCATCTATCTCGAGAATGGGATGAGTATCCAGATGGAAGACCTGTTTTCCGGAAGTTTCGACAGCGCTATCGGAAACTGTGTCAACATGATCACCTCCGTGGCCTTCTTCCTGACCAACAACGAGTTCCGGGACCTGGCGATCCACCGCGTGGACCTCAAGTTCGCGGCCACCGAAGATGTCCGCATGTCCTATCTGGAAAAGGTGCTGCTGGACAAATATGACGTCTCTCCCGGAGAGCTCATCCAGGTGAAGATCTTCATCCGCAATTTCCGAGGAAGCGGCCATGTCCAGGAGGGAGTGATCCCTGCACCCGTGCTGCCCCGAGGATCGGTGTTCTACCTGATCGTATCGGATTCGCTCAGCCTGCAGCAGTTCGAAAGAACCCAGTACCAGAGTGCCGGGTTCTTGCCGCGCAGCCTCGATCAAATGGTGCGGATGCTCGGCAGCCTGCGCAAGAACAACCGGATCTACCTCAAGATCGTGGCGGAGAAGCCCGGGCTGTTCCTGAAAGGGGAAGAGATGCCCAACCTTCCTCCTTCCATGAAATCCATGTTCGCATCGCCCCGGGCCGCCAGTTCGGCTGCCACCGATCTGACCCGTTCTACCTTGTTTCAGGTACAAGTGCGGGTCCCCTCTGTGTTTCAAGGGGCGGCCATCATCCCCGTAAAGATCAAATGACGGAATGGTACAGACCTAGAGAGGAACAAAGAATGATCACAATCGGGAATCACAAGCAGGAAACATTTTCAAGATTCAAGGAGTGGAAGATGATAAAGAGACTGTCTGTCCTGGGAGTCGTCCTTTTGATCGTGAGCACTGTCTCCACAGAAGCCGTGTCCCCGCGCAGCTGGGAGCTCATCCGCCTGGAGCAGTTCCTCAAGGGAAAATTCGACGGCATCTCGGTCGCCTACACCGGCATCCTGTCGCTGGCTCCCCGGGAGGTCAAATGGCAAGGTCCCGCCGAAGAATTCTACCTGTCTGTGCTCTGGGGACTGGATGGGAGCCTATTCGTGGGGACCGGTCACAGCGGAAACATCTATAAGATCGACAGTGAGGGCAAGGCCGAGCTTCACTTCCATGCCTCAGAGATGGACGTGTACTGTCTGGCGCAGGATACTCGCGGGAACCTGTATGCGGGGACGTCACCCAACGGCAAAATCTATAAGATCACGGCACCTATGACGGGCGGGCCGTTTTTCGATCCGGAGGAGAGATATATCTGGGACCTGGAGTTCATGGATGACAACATCCTGCTCGCCGCCGTCGGCGAGAACGGGGGTGTCTATACCATCAGCCCGGAAGGTGACGGCTCAGAGTGGCTCAAAGCCGAGGAAAACCACATCCTCTGCCTCCAGAAAACAGGAGAGGGGGAGATCCTGGCAGGAAGCGGCGGCAAAGGCCGCCTGTACCGGTTGGCGCGAGGGAAAGCCCCGGCCATCGTGTTTGAATCTCCATTCGAAGAGATCCGTGCGGTCACCCTGGATGACCAAGGGACGATCTACATGGCGGCCGGAGGGAAGATCGTGCGGCCTGCCTCTAAGCAGCCTGCCACCCCTTCCGGTGGAACTGTGGTCACCGAAGTCTCCATCACCGTGACTCCCGAGGGGACAACTCCCTCGGAGCCAGATACGGGAGGACTCAGACAGCCGGGCGCGCTGTTCCGCATTGGGCCCGACGGCATGGCCAAGCAGATTTGGTCTTCGGAGGAGGATATCATATACACTCTGCTCTGGGACGATACCCAAAAGCGGATCCTGTTCGGCACGGGGAACAGGGGACGGATCTATGCGGCCGACAGGGCCGAGAAGATTTCGCTCCTGTTGCAGAAGGATTCCGAACAGGTTTTCAGCCTCCTGGCGGGGGAATCTCAGATCTACAACCTGGCCAACAACCCCCCGGACCTGAGCCTAATTTATCCTGAACAGCGAGAGCGGGGCGAATATACCAGCGAGGTGTTCGATGCCGGCCTGCTCTCATCTTGGGGCCGGATCGAATGGGATGCGACCCAGCCCAGGAGCACCACGATCCAGCTTCAGACCCGGAGCGGCAATTCGGATCAGCCCGGGCCCACTTGGAGCAACTGGTCCCCACCCTACCAGAACAACACCGGGGAACAGATCCTCAGTCCCCCTGGAAGGTACCTCCAGTACAAGGTTCTGTTCAGAACCAATTCCGGCCGGGCCTCTCCGGATATCCGGAAGGTCGCCCTTTTCTATCTTCAGACCAATGTCGAGCCCGTCATATCCCAGATGGAAATCCTACCTGTGAACACCATCTTCCTGGAGTCTCCGCCCCTGGATGAACCGGTTATGGGCTTGAATCCCGGTCCGGCGGCCAAAGCGTCCGCCCAGAAGTCTTCGACATCGAGCATGATGATGGCCAAGAAAGCAGAGCGCAAAGGATTCCAGACCGTGGTCTGGGAGGCCAGGGACGGGAATGGGGACTCCCTGCTGTACGACCTTTCCATCAAGGAGCGTCAGGCAGATCGCTGGCGATTGCTGAAGTCCTCTGTGACTCAAAAGATTTTTGCGTTTGAGACGCTGACTCTCCCCGACGGAGAGTATGAGCTGAAGCTGGAAGCCAATGACAGCCCCTCTAACCCGGTGGGCAGGGAGCTGAGGATCGAGAAGGTCAGCCGGCCCTTTGTGATCGATAACTCTTTACCTGAGATCAGAGGATTCCGGGCCTCACGCAGCGGCTCCCGGCTGTCTCTTCAGTTTATGGCTCAGGACGGATTCTCCCGCATCAAGGAGGTCAGATACCTGATCCGGCCCGATGAGTGGCGCATTGTCTTTCCCCAGGATGGGATCTGTGACAACCTGGTGGAGCAGTTCGAGTTCAGCGTAACGCTTCCCGCTCAGGCGGACAACATGGTGACGATCAAGGTCGTGGATGAACACGGCAACGTCGGCGTCCACCGTACCGAGTTCTAGTCCCCTCAAAACCAGCCGTTCGCATAGCCGGCCCGGTACATGGTGACCACGTTTTCGGCCGGGGTGATGGACTGGATCATATGGCAGGGAGCCAGCACGTACCTGCCGTCCCCTCCCAGCAGCTTCAGGTTGTCCAAGACCTCTGTGCGCACGTCATCAAGCGTACCGAAGGGGAGGGTGTGCTGATTATCCATGGCCCCATGGAACACAATTCGTTTTCCGAAGCTGTGTTTGAGCTCCTCTCGATCCATCCCTCCACAGGTCCACTGGATCGGGTTGAGCAGATCGATGCCCGCATCCAGCATGTCCGGAATGATGGGGCGGATGCTGCCGTCGTTGTGATGGAAGACGTACACACCTGCGCCATGGATGAGCTCGATGATGCTCCGGATCCGGGGGAGCAGGAACTCGTGGATATGGTCCGGGGAGAGGAGCAGGTCGTCCTGGCCTCCCATGTCCTCTGCCACATAGCTAAAGAGGACCCGCCCCGGTATCTGTTCATAGGTCCGAACGATCTGTTCCTGGCTGAGGGCCATCAGCTTGTCGAGGCAGAAATGGACCATTTCCGGGTTGAGCAGCAGATCGAGGTAGGCCTGTTCCTCTCCGCGCAGGTATTTGTAGATCAGGAGGGGTTCATACTCGCCTCCCTGGATGGGGAATGGCTCGAGGCTCTCGGCCTGATCCTGCAGGTGTGTGTAATCCCACCAGTCAGGATCCGGCCAGGTGTACCTGTCCCGGATCTCCTCTACGGATGTGTGTTCTGCCAGGGGATGCGACACGCATTCTCGGTACACACCGTGGCCGTAGTCCACATCCCGGTAGCGGCATCCGAAGACATCCTGATCGGGGGGTAGCGGTGGACCGCAGTAATCGGGCTCGAGCTTGGCCAGGTAGTCGATATGGAGGATTTCCAGCATCTCACGCTTGGTGCTGCATCCCAGGTGGCGCAGGAGCATAGCGGTCGTCTCGTCCGTCCCCCAGTAATCCATAGGAACACGGTCCGGCTTCTGGCCGGACATTATGGCCTGCCACCTTTCTCTGGGGGTCATGGTCTCCTTGGGCATCGAGGCTCCTCCGGCCATGATGAGCCAGCAAGGCCACAAATGCAAGTGGTTCGCGCCTCCTTTTCGTCTCTTTTCACTGGCATCAAGGAATTGTGAGTACTGCTCAAGTTGACTCGGGGGAACTAGTGTGGTAATTGAAAACAGGGGAGAAGAGTGAGTATGGAAGAGCGGTCATTCCTGGCATTTGACGTGGGTGCGGAGAGCGGGCGGGCCATGCTGGGACGGCTCAAGGATGGGATCCTCCTCCTGGAGGAGAAGGCTCGTTTCGCCAACGGGATGATCCATGTCATGGGGCACTGGCGCTGGAACATCTTTCGTCTGTTCGAAGACATCGTCCAGGCGCTCAAACTCAGCCACGGGGGTGGGGCATTGTCCCCGGTAAGCCTGGGAGTGGACACCTGGGGAGTGGATTTCGGGCTCCTGGGCCCCGGCGGCTCCATCCTTGACTTACCTGTCGCCTACAGGGATTCCCGCACCGAAGGGATCATGGATGAGGTGTTCCTTCGGATTCCCAGGGAGCGCATCTACGGCTTGACGGGGATCCAATTCCTGCGCTTCAATTCGCTCTTCCAGCTGTATGCGCTGCGGCGTTCCGGCTCTCCTCTGCTGGACATTGCGCAGGACCTGCTCTTTATCCCGGATCTGTTACTCTATATGCTGACCGGAAACCGGAGCACTGAATTCACCTATGCCACCACCTCGCAGCTCTATAATCCGGTGTCCGGGGACTGGGAGCCAGAGCTGTTCGACCTGCTCGATCTGCCCCTTTCCCTGATGCAGCCGGCTGTGCCTCCTGGCACCAGGGTTGGGACGCTGCTCCCAGAACTGGCCCAAGAGACCGGATTGGGCGAGATCCCCGCCGTGGCCGTAGCCTCGCATGACACTGCCTCAGCAGTGGCTGCGGTCCCGGCAGAAGACAAGGGTTGGGCCTATATAAGCTCTGGCACCTGGTCCCTGATGGGGATCGAAGTGGATGCGCCCATCCTCGATCCCCTGGCCCTGGAGCTCAACTTCACCAACGAAGGAGGGGCGGGCGGGCGCTTCCGCTTCCTAAAAAATATCTGCGGGCTTTGGCTGCTCCAGGCCTGCCGCCGTTCCTGGCAAAAAGACCTCCCCAGTTCCTATACGGAGCTGGTTCGGGCTGCTGAGGCGGCGCCGGCCTTCCGATCCATGGTGGATCCCGATGCAGAATCGTTTTTGAATCCCGTAGACATGCCAGAGGCAATCCGGGAGTACTGCCGCAGGAGCCATCAGCCGGTTCCGGAGCAGGAGGCGGCGGTGACGCGCTGTATCCTGGAGAGCCTGTCCCTGAAGTATCGCTACGTGCTCGATCAGCTTCACAGCCTGGCTCCCGATCGCATCGAGCGCCTGCATGTCATCGGGGGCGGCTCAAGGAATGCTCTGCTTAACCAGTTCACCGCCAACGCCACCGGGCTCCCTGTGCGCGCCGGTCCGGCAGAGGCGGCGGCAGTAGGCAATGTCCTGATACAGGCTCAGTGTTTGGGTGACGTTGAGGACTTGGCTGAGATCCGCCGTATTGTGCGCCGCTCTTTTTCTCTGGATCTTTTCGAGCCCCAGGATACCCGGGCGTGGGAGCATGCCTATATGAGATTTCAGGATCTATTGAGGAAAGGCTAGGAGGAGATATGCTGGGAGACAAGGACCGCGAGAGGGCCTATGCCGAGGCTCGGGACAGATACGCCGCGCTCGATGTGTCGACCGACGAAGCGCTGGAGCGGCTGAGCAGGACCTCCCTATCCCTGCACTGCTGGCAGGGAGACGATGTGGGCGGATTCGAGGCCCGTGACCAGGTTCTGGAAGGAAGCGGTCTCCAGGTGATCGGCCAATATCCCGGCAAAGCGCGCTCCCTGACGGAACTCAGACAGGACCTCAGCCAGGCCTATGCCCTGATTCCGGGTTCGCACCGCCTCAACCTGCATGCCATGTACGGAGACTTCCGGGAGGACACCGTGGACCGGGATCGGATCGAGCTCCGGCATTTCCAGAGCTGGATGGACTGGGCCGGGGAGGAGGGGCTTAAGCTGGACTTCAATGCCACCTGTTTCGCCCACCCACGGGCAGAGTCCGGCTTAACCTTGAGTCACCGGGACGCTTCGGTTCGGGAGTTCTGGATCCAGCACGTCAAACAGTGCCGGGCCATCAGCGCTGCCATGGGCGAGGCTCAGTCGAGCCCCTGCCTCCATAATCTCTGGATCCCCGATGGCGCCAAGGACATCACGGTGGATCGCTACGCCCTTCGCAAGCTTTTAAAGGAATCGCTCGATCGCATATATGCCGTAACCTACTCGGCGGCACGGATGAAGGATGCCCTGGAGAGCAAGCTCTTCGGCATCGGCTCCGAATCCTTTGTCGTGGGCTCACATGAATTTTATATGGGCTATACGCTGAGCAGCGGGAAGATGTGGTGCCTCGATACAGGACACTTCCATCCCACAGAGTCCGTGGCAGACAAGGTCTCGGCCGTGCTTGTGTTCTCGGACGAGCTGCTCCTGCATGTCAGCCGCGGCGTCCGCTGGGACAGCGATCATGTCGTCATCCTTAACGATGAGGTCAGGGACTTGATGGCGGAGGTGGTGCGAGCCGCCGCGCTGGACAGAGTCCACATTGCCCTGGATTTCTTTGATGCCGGCATGAACCGCATCGGGGCCTGGGTGATCGGAGCGCGGGCCGTGTTGAAGGCCCTGCTGCTGGCCCTGCTGGAGCCCCTCCCGCGCCTCCGACGGCACGAGGAAGACGGGGATCATTTTCAGCGCCTGGCCCTGCTTGAAGATATCCAGACCCTTCCTTTCGGAGCGGTATGGGACTATCACTGTCTGTCCCAAGGAGTGCCCCCGGATCAGACCTGGATCGCCGAAGTTCTCCGCTATGAACAGGATGTTCTCAGTCAACGATGAATCCGAAAGCACAGCCATGACGAGCAGGGAGATCATCCCCAAGCTCGAGGCAGTCAGGCAGAACCGGATCCCCTACATCTTCCATTCGGATCACTCCATCCCCAGATCCGTCCGGCTCGAAACATACGAATATGCCATGCACCTGCAGCGAACGTACG